>JALYMS010000019.1 GCA_030773535.1 Actinomycetota bacterium
GTCCAGCTCGGCCCGCGAAGGGGCGGCGAAGCCGAGCACCAGGCCGGCGCGGCCGTCCGCGGGACCGCCCGGGGTCCGGTGCCGACCGAGCCCGTCGAGCGCGACGCCCCGCTCCGCGGCCGCGTCGACGATGCCGATCTCGACGCCCGGTCCGGGCAGCGGCACCAGGACGTGCGCCCCGGCGGGGTCTCCCTCAGCACGGCAGCCGGCCTCGGTCACCGCGGCCCGCACGGCCTCGCGCCGGCCGGCGAGTTCCCGCCGCAACCGCCGCAGGTGCCGGGCGAGGTCGCCCGAGGCAGCCAGTGCGGTGAAGACCCGCTGCCCCGCTCGGACCGGCCGCGTGCCGGTCGCCGTCCGGCGCGCCACGAGCTGCGCGCGCAGGGGCTCGGGCGCCACCAGCCAGCCCACGCCGAGGGTCGGGCTGACGATCTTGCTCGTCGTCCCGAGGTGGACGACGACGTCGGGTCCGAGAGCACCCAGCAATGGCAGCGGCCCGACGTCGTAGCGCAGCTCACCGTCGTAGTCGTCCTCGAGCACCCACCAGCCCTCGGCGCGGGCGCGGGCCACCAGGGTGACCCGGCGCGCGGCCGACAACCGCCGTCCGAGTGGGTACTGGTGCGCGGGAGTGCAGTAGACCGCGGCCAGGTCGCCGGGCACGGCGTCCACCATCAGCCCGTCGTCGTCCACCGGGAGCGGCACCACCTCGACACCGGCGTCCGTCAGCGCGCCCACCACCCGCTGGTAGCCGGGGTCCTCGACCCCGACGCGGCTCCCCCGCGGGAGGATTTGCGCGACCTCCGCAACCCCCGCGGAGGTGCCGGCGGTGGCGAGCACCTCCCCGGACGCGGCCGAGAGTCCGCGGTGGCGCAGCAGGTGGTCCGTCACCGCCGCGCAGAAGGCGGCGTCGCCCGCCGGCTCGGGCCGGGAGTCCGGTGCGAGGTCGCCGGCCGCGCGCCAAGCCCGCCGCCAGGCCGCCCGGTCGAGCACCTCGAGGCACGGGGAGCCGGCCCGCAGGTCGACGAGCGGATGCAGCCCGGGCTCCGAGACCTGGGCCCTGGAGGCGGGCGGCGGTACGGAGGTCGCCGAGCCGAGGACGAAGGTGCCGACGCCGCGGCGGCCGCCGGCCCAGCCCTCGGCCACCAGTTGGTCGTAGGCGGCCGCCGTGACCGTTCGGCTGACCCGCAGCGCCGTGGCGAGCTCCCGGGTGGAGGGCAACCGGTCACCGGGACGCAGCGTGCCGTCGGACGCCGCCGCGCGCAGGGCGTCGGCCAACTGCACGGACAGCGGCGTGCCGGCATGCCGGTCGAGCACGAGCGGCGGAACGTCGACCACGGCTCCTCCTCGAGACCGGACGGCCACCCGGTGGCCTGGCGAAAACGTACCGGATTGGCTCTTCGGAAGGGCCACACCTGTCGGGCACGATCGGCTGCATGAATCCTGGCCCGTCGCTCTCCCCCACCGCGCGCAGCTCCGTCCGCCGCGGCGCGAAGCGCGTCCGGTCCGACCGCGCCGACCTCCACGCCGTCCTGGACGCAGGGCTGGTCGGGCACCTCGGCGTCGTCCTCGACGGCGCCCCCGTCGTGCTCCCCACTGGTTACGGACGGCGTGGCGACACCCTTTACCTGCACGGGTCCACAGGTGCCGCCACCCTGCGCGCGGTCGGCTCCGGGATGCCGGTCTGCTTCACGGTCACCCACCTGGACGGCGTCGTGTACGCCCGCTCGGCGTTCCACCACTCGGTCAACTACCGGTGCGCGGTGGTGCACGGCACCGCCCGCCTGGTCGCCGACCCGGAGGAGCGGCTGCTCGGGCTCGAGGCGCTGACCGAGCACCTGGCACCGGGGTCCTGGACGGCGACCCGGCTCCCCGATCGCAGGGAGCTGGCCGCCACGGCGGTCTTGGCGCTCGACCTGACCGAGGCGAGCGTCAAGGTGCGCACCGGCCCGCCCGGCGACGACGACCGCGATCTCCAGGTCCAGGACGGCGCCGCTCCGGTCTGGGCCGGCGTCCTCCCGCTGCGCATGGCAGCCGGGGAGCCCGAGCCCTGCCCCCTGCTCCCCACCGACGTCGCCGTGCCGCCGCGAGTGGGCGAGCGGGCGTTCACTCTCGGGGCGTGACCCTCAGCAGTCCGTCCTCGTTGCCGCCGTTGTCGGTGGTGAGGTAGAGCGCTCCGTCGCTCCCATGGGTGACGCTCCGGATCCGGCCGAAGCCCCCGTCGAGCTCGGGCAGCCGGAACTCGTCGACCACGGCGCCGTCGTCGTCGAGCCGCAGCGCGAGGACGCCCTGCGCCTTGAGCAGGCCGACGAGGAGCAGTCCGTCGTAGCCGCCCCACTGTTCGCCGTCGAGGAACGCCGCGCCGCTGGTGGCCAGGGTCGATCCGCCCGAGGACCACACCGCCGGGACGGCGCCCTCGATCGCCTCGTCGGTCATCGGCACGCTCTCGTCATAGCTGCCGTTCCCGTCGGGGTCCCAGCCGTAGTTGCCGCCGGAGCGCAGCAGGTTCACCTCGTCGTCCCGGTCGGGGCCGTGCTCGACGGCGAACACCTGGCCGCTCCCGGGACGCACCGCAAGCCCCTGCACGTTGCGGTGCCCGAGCGTCCAGACCTGCCGTTCGCCGCTGGCCGGGTCCACGCGCAGCACCTTGCCGCCGAGTGAGCGGGGGTCCTGCGGGACGTCGCCGCTCGCGCTGTCGCCGGTGCCCACGAGCAGCACGCCGTCGGCGGTGAACCGCAGCCGGCACCCGCCGTGCCGCCCCGATCGCTCGTTGAGGGGCAGTCCGCCGACCAGCGGGTCAGCGATGCGGGTGGCCGATGTCCAGTCCGCCGCGACCGTCCAGGCCAGAACGGCGATGGATCCGTTCCGCACGCCCTGACAGCTGTAGAGGCGGCGATTCTCGGCGAACCCCGGGTCCAGGGCCAGCCCCATGAGCCCGGTCTCCCCGTCCGCGAAGAGGTCGGCGAAGTCCGCGTCCACCGACTGGACGGCGCCGTCCGGGAGCACCGCCGTGAAACCGCCGGAGCGCTCGTCGACCAGCAGCGTCCCGTCCGGCGCCTGGACGACGTCCCACGCGTGGTCGAGCCCGTCCACGACGACCGTGACGTCGAGGGTCGGTCCAGGAGGGGCCGTATCCGGGCCGCTCGTGCAGCCGGCCAGGACGAGCGGCGCCGTCATCAGCATCGCCGCGATCGGGACGGCCGGGGCGCGCACTCCCCCATGATGCGCCTCAGCTGGTACGGGTGACCACGTAGTCGCACAGCGCCGACAGGGCGTCGCGCACCTCGCCGGCAGGGACCTCGCCCAACCGGGCCCGGGCGCGGTCGGCGTACTCGGTGAGCACCTCGGTCGCCCGGGCGAGCCCCTTCGAGGCGCGGAGCAGCGCGAGGGCCTCGGCGTGGTCCCCGTCGTCGGTGACCGGACCGCTCACCAGCTGCCGCAGGCGGGCGTCGGCCGGGTCGTCCCCCGCCAGGACGAACAGGACCGGCAGGGTCGCAATGCCCTCCCGCAGGTCGGTGCCGGGCAGCTTCCCGGAGGCGCCGCCCTCGCTCACGATGTCGAGCAGGTCGTCGGAGATCTGGAAGGCGACGCCCACCTCCTCGCCGAACGCCGTGAGGGCGGCGACCAGCGGCTCTGCGACGCCGGCGAAGCCGGCGCCGAAGCGGGCCGACGTGGCGACGAGGGACCCGGTCTTGTCGGCGAGGACCCCGAGGTAGTGGGCGACGGGGTCCGTACCGGGCTGCGGCCCGACGGTCTCCCGGATCTGCCCGGTGACCAGCCGCTCGAAGGTCCGCGCCTGGATGCGCACCGCTTCGGGCCCGAGGTCGGCGAGCAGGTTCGAGGCGCGGGCGAAGAGCAGGTCCCCGGTGAGGATGGCGATGCTGTTGGTCCAGCGGCTGTTGGCGCTCGGGGCGCCGCGGCGCACGGCCGCCTCGTCCATCACGTCGTCGTGGTACAGCGTCGCCAGGTGGGTGAGCTCGCAGACCACGGCGGCCCGGGTGACCTCCGGCGCTCTGGCGTTCCCGAGCTGCGCGGCCAGCAGGGCCAGCATCGGCCGGAACCGTTTGCCCCCCGCGGCCATCAGGTGCCCGGCCGCCTCGCGCACGAACGGGTGCTCGCTGCCGACCGCCGCGCTGAGCTCGGCCTCGACCCCGGCGAGCCCCTCGGCCAGGGCGGTACCCAGCTCCCCGTCGGGGAGCCAGGGGCCGATGGTGGACGCCGGGGTGGAGATCCGGTGCCGTACCTCGGTGCCGCCCTGCGTGGACGCATCGGGACCCGCCTGCGTGGACGCATGAAGAGAGGTGCCCTCGACTGCGGCACGGGCTCCGGTCATCAACCGACGAATCTAGCCGCCTGCTCCGCGAGGTCGAGCACCGACCCGGGGACGATGCCGAGCGCCAGGGTCGCCGTGGCGGTGATCGCGAGGACGATCGTCGACGGCAGCCCCGGCACGCCGACGGTGGGACCGTCCACTGCCGGGGGCGAGAAGTACATCAGCACGATCACCCGCAGGTAGAAGAAGGCGGCGACGGCGCTGGCGAGCAGGGCCACCAGCACGAGCGGCCAGGCGCCCTGCTCGATCGCGGCGCGGAAGACCGCGAACTTCCCGGTGAACCCCGCGGTCAGTGGTATCCCGGCCAGCGCGAGCAGGAACAGGCTCATCACCGCCGCGGTCAGCGGTGACCTCGATGCCAGCCCCGCCCACTGCGAGAGGTGCGACGCCTCGCCGTCACCGTCGCGGACGAGGGTGAGGACGGCGAAGACGCCCAGCGTCGTGACCCCGTACGTCAGCAGGTAGAACATCGTGGCTGCCAGGCCGGAGCCTTCGCCGGCGCCGAGACCGAGAACGCCGGTGAGGAGGAAGCCGGCGTGCGCGATCGAGGAGTAGGCGAGCATCCGCTTGAGGTCGGTCTGGGTCAGGCCCAGGACCGCGCCGACGACCATGGACACGATGGCGACCCCGTAGACCAGCGGCCGCCAGGTCCACTCGGCCGTGCCGAACGCGACGTAGAGCAGCCGCAGGATCGCCCCGAAAGCGGCGACCTTGGTGCAGGCCGCCATGAAGGCCGTCACCGGCGTCGGTGCACCTTGGTAGACGTCCGGGGTCCAGGTGTGGAAAGGCGCCACGCTGGCCTTGAACAGCAGGCCCACCACGAGCAGGGAGAGTCCCAGGACGAGGAGCACGTCGCTGCCCGCGGTCAGGTTCGCCTCACGGATGTCGCGGAGGCGGACGCTGCCGACGGCCCCGTAGACCAGCGCGAGGCCGTACAGGAAGAACGCCGAGGCGAAGGCACCCAGCAGGAAGTACTTGACCGCCGCCTCCTGCGAGAGGAGCCGGCGACGGCGGGCGAGACCGCTGATGAGGTACAGGGGCAGGCTGAGCACCTCGAGGGCGACGAACATGATCAGCAGGTCGTTGGCCGCGGTGAACAGCATCATGCCACCGATGGCGAAGGTCGCCAGCGGATAGACCTCGGTCTGCACCCGCTCCGAGGTGGCCAGCTCGCGGTCACGCGGGCTGCCCGCGGGGACGGCCGCCTCGGTGACGAACGCCGATCGCGCGGGATCGAGCGCCCGCTCGGCGAAGAGCAGGATCGACAGCGCTCCGAGTGCGGCGATCGTCGCCTGCAGGAAGAGCGCCGCGCCGTCGACGGCGAGCGCGCCGGCGGCGGTCACCTCGCTGCGACCGGCGAGCAGCAGGGTGCTGACCAACCCGCCGAGGGTGCCTACGAGCGCCACGCCCACCTGTACCGGGTGCCGGGTGTCCCGGGGCCAGAAGGCCTCGATGAGCACGCCGATGCAGGCGGCGCTGAAGACGAACAGCAGCGGCGCGAGCGCCGCCAGGGAGAGGTCCGGGGCCTCGATCATCAGTCGGTTCCTCCGAGGTCGCCCATGGTCGCGGCCACGGCCGGCTCGATGAGATCGAGCAGTGGTTGCGGATACACGCCCAGCACGATGATCAGTACGACCAGCGGCGCGACCACCGCGAGTTCACGCCGGTCGAGGTCGCGGACCCGCAGGGTCGGGCGCGGCGCCGTCAGGGTGGCGGTCGACCCGCCGGAGGCAGCCGCCGGCTCGTCGTCCCCGGAGGTGAGCAGCACACCGCGGGGCGGCCCGTGCATGGTGCGCTGGTACATGAGCAGGATGTAGAGGGCGGCCAGGATGATCCCGACCGTCGCCAGCACCGTGAACACCGGCCGGGTCGGGAACGAGCCGATCAGCACGAGGAACTCGCTCACGAAGCTGTTGGTGCCGGGAAGGCCCAGGGACGCCAGACCGGCGACCAGGAAGGCACCGGCCAGCAGCGGGGCCTTGGCCGCGATGCCGCCGTAGTCGCCGATCTGCCGGGAGCCGCCGCGCGCGATCAGCATCCCGACGACCAGGAACAGCAGACCGGTCGCGATGCCGTGGTTGACCATGTAGAGCACCGCCCCGGTGCCCGCCTCGGTCGTGAACGCGAAGATCCCCAGCGCGATGAAGCCGAAGTGCGAGATCGACGTGTAGGCCACCAGCCGCTTCATGTCGCTCTGCCCCATGGCCAGCAGCGCCGCGTAGAGGATGCCGGCGACCGCGAGGACCAAGATGTAGGGCGCGAAGAACCGTGAGGCGTCCGGGAACAGCGGCAGGCAGTAGCGGAGGAAGCCGAACGTCCCGACCTTGTCTAGGACGCCGACCAGCAGGACCGCGCCACCGATGGGCGCCTCGGAACCGGAGTCGGGCAACCAGGTGTGGAACGGCACCAGGGGCGCCTTGATGGCGAAGGCGACGAAGAACCCGAGGAAGAGCAGCTTCTGCACGCCGGGGTCGATCTGCAGCTCGCGCAGGGCGTCGAAGGCGAACGTCCCCTGACCGAGCTGGCTGTTGCTCACGACGTAGAGCCCGATGACGGACGCGAGCATGATCAGTCCGCCGACCAGGCTGTACAGGAAGAACTTGACGGCGGCGTACTGCCGGCGGGGGCCACCGAAGCTGCCGATGATGAAGTACATCGGGACGAGCATCGCCTCGAAGAAGACGTAGAACAGGAAGACGTCCGTGGCGGCGAAGACGCCGACCATGAAGGCCTCCAGCAGGAGCAGCCACGCGAAGTACGCCGTCATCGACCGCCCGCTGGGCAGCTCCTCGCGCCACGAGGCGCCGATGACCACCGGCACGAGCACGCCGATCAGCAGGAGCATCACCAGGGCGATGCCGTCGACCCCGAGGGCGAACTGCACGCCGAAGTCCGGGATCCAGGCGACGGCGGTGGTCAGCTGGAACCGGTCGCCGCCGATGTCGAAGGCCAGCGTGGCCAGCACCGCGAGGAGCAGCACCGCCAGGCTGGCGGCCAGGGAGACCTGCTTGGCCAGGAGCTCGCGCCCCTGGGGCAGCGCGGCGACGACCGCCGCGGCGATCGCGGGGACCGCGATCATGAGCAGCAGGTACGGGAGGTCCGTCACAGGGAAGTCGCCTTTCGACCCGTCAGGGAGTGGGTGGTCATCCCGCCGTCACCGCCAGCAGTGCACCGGCCACCAGGACGGCGCCGCCCAGCATTCCCAGGGCGTAGGTGCGCACGAAGCCCGTCTGCGCCCGCCCCAGCCGGGACGACGAGCCGCCGAGGGTCGCGGCCAGCCCGTTGACCGCGCCGTCGACGCCACGGTTGTCGACGAACACCAGCGCGCGGGTGAGCCACTGACCGGGGCGCATGAACAGCGACTCGTTGACGGCGTCGGCGTAGAGCGCGTTGCGAGCGGCCCGGGTCACCGGGGAGACCCGCACCGGCGCGGTGACCGGCACCTCGCGGCGGCCGACGAAGAGCCAGGCCGCGGCCACGCCCAGGAACATCACCAGGGTGACCACGAGGCCCACGGCCCAGGGGGCGATGACGTGCTCGGCCGCCTCGGGTTCCCCGAAGACCGGGGCGAGCCACGACTCCAGCGGGAACGCCACGACGAGGAGGAACCCGGCGAAGACTGACCCGAAAGCCAGCAGCACCATCGGCAGCGTCATGGTGGCGGGGGACTCGTGCGGGTGGACCCCGTCCTCCCAGCGGGCCCGGCCGAAGAACGTCATCAGCATCAACCGGGTCATGTAGAAGGCGGTCAGTCCGGCCCCGAGGACGGCGACCCCGGCCAGGACGTAACCGGCGGTGTCGTGCCGGTCGAGCGCGGCCTCGATGATCGCGTCCTTCGTATAGAAGCCGGAGAGGAACGGGAACCCGATCAGCGCCAGGTAGCCCAGCCCGAAGGTGACGAAGGTGACCGGCAGCTTGCGCCACAGCGCCCCGAACCGGCGCATGTCCACCGAGTCGTCCATGGCGTGCATGACCGAGCCCGCGCCGAGGAAGAGCCCGGCCTTGAAGAAGCCGTGGGTGAGCAGGTGCGCCAGGCCGGCCACGTACCCGGCCGGGCCGAGCCCGACGGCGAGGAACATGTAGCCGATCTGGCTGACCGTCGAGTAGGCCAGCACCTTCTTGATGTCGTCGTAGGCGCAGCCGGCGATCGCGCCGATCAGCAGGGTGAGGGCACCGACCACCAGGACTACGGTGCGGGCCGTGGGCGTCTGGTCGTAGATGGGCGCGCAGCGGGCGATGAGGTAGACGCCCGCGGTGACCATGGTCGCTGCGTGGATCAGCGCCGAGACGGGCGTCGGCCCCTCCATCGCGTCCG
>JALYMS010000020.1 GCA_030773535.1 Actinomycetota bacterium
TCGCCTCGCCCAAGGGCGGCGTCGGCAAGACCACCGTCTCCACCAACCTGGCCATCGGGCTCACCGCCGCCGCGCCGCAGTCGACCGTGCTGGTTGATCTGGACGTGCAGTTCGGCGACTGCGCTTCGGCGCTGGGCCTGACCCCGGAGTACACGCTGCCCGACGCCGTCCGCGGCCCGGCCAGCGAGGACACAATGGTGCTCAAGACCTTCCTCACCCAGCACCCGAGCGGCCTCTACGCCGTCTGCGGCTCGGAGTCCCCGGCCGCCGGCGACACCGTCTCGGGCGAGGACGTCACCCGGCTGCTGGCTTCCCTGGCTCGCGAGTTCCGCTACGTCGTCGTCGACACCGCGCCCGGCCTGTCCGAGCAGACGCTCGCCGCGCTGGACCGGGCGTCGGACGTGGTGATGTTGACCAGCATGGACGTCCCCGGCGTCCGGGGGCTGCGCAAGGAGCTCGACGTGCTGCGCGAGCTCTGCATGATCCCGGCCGGCCGGCACGTGGTCATGAACTTCGCCGACGCCCGCGGCGGGCTCAGCGTGCGCGACGTCGAGACCGCCATCGGCACGGGCGTGGACGTCGTCCTGCCCCGCTCCAAGGCGGTGCCGGCGTCGACCAACCAGGGCGTCCCGATCATCGCGAGCTCCCACCGGGACCCGATGGCCAAGGAGCTGCAGCGCCTGGTGTCCCGCTTCGCCGCGACCCCGCTCATGAAGCCGGGCAAGTACCGGGCCAAGCATCGGGCGGCCGGCTGATGAACCTCGCCTCCCGCCTCGAGGCGGCGCGCGGCGCCGTCCCGTCGGGGCCGTCCGTCCCGACTGCACCGGCAGCCGGTGGTCCCGTTGTGCCGGCGCCCCGGCCGGTGGTCGTCCCGCCCGCGCCGCCGACCGATGCGCTCGCGCGGCTCAAGGACCGTGTCGGCAAGGCGCTGTTCGAGCGCATGGGCGCCCGGATGAACGACCCCAGCCTGAGCGAGGACCAGCTCCGCACGATCGTGCTCGGCGAGCTGGACGAGGTCGTCGAGGAGGAGAACGTCCCGCTCAGCACCGAGGAGCGGCAGCGGCTCACCGCCGAACTCGCCGACGACGTGCTCGGCTACGGACCCCTGCAGCGGCTGCTCGACGACCCCGCGGTCAGCGAGATCATGGTGAACGGCCCGGACGCGATCTACGTGGAGCGCAGCGGCAAGCTCCAGCGCACCACGACCCGGTTCACCTCCGAGGAGCACCTGCGCCGGGTCATCGACCGGATCGTCTCCCGGGTCGGACGGCGCATCGACGAGTCGTCCCCGCTGGTGGACGCCCGCCTGGCCGACGGGTCCCGCGTCAACGCGATCATCCCGCCGCTGGCCTTCAGTGGCTCCACGCTCACCATCCGCAAGTTCTCCAAGGACCCGTTCACCGTCGAGGACCTGATCAACTTCGGCACCCTGTCGCCGGAGATGGCCGAGCTGCTCAACGCCTGTGTCGAGGCCCGGCTCAACGTGATCGTCTCCGGCGGTACCGGTACTGGGAAGACGACGCTGCTCAACGTGCTGTCCTCGTTCATCCCCGAGGGCGAGCGCATCGTCACCATCGAGGACGCCGTCGAGCTGCAGCTGCAGCAGGAGCACGTGGTCCGGCTGGAGTCCCGGCCGCCCAATATCGAGGGCAAGGGGGCCATCAGCATCCGCGACCTGGTCCGCAACTCGCTGCGCATGCGGCCCGACCGGATCGTGGTCGGGGAGTGCCGCGGCGGGGAGTCACTGGACATGCTGCAGGCGATGAACACCGGCCACGATGGCTCGCTGTCGACCGTGCACGCCAACACGCCGCGCGACGCGATCGCCCGGCTGGAGACCCTCGTGCTGATGGCCGGGATGGACCTGCCGCTGCGGGCCATCCGCGAGCAGATCGCCTCGGCCGTCGACGTCGTCGTCCAGATCACCCGCCTGCGCGACGGCACCCGGCGCGTCACCCACGTGACCGAGGTGCAGGGCATGGAGGGGGAGACCGTCACCCTCCAGGACGCGTTCCTCTTCGACTACTCCGCGGGCGTCGACGCCCAGGGCAAGTTCCTGGGCAAGCCGGTGCCCACCGGCGTTCGGCCGCGCTTCACCGACAAGTTCGACGACCTCGGCATCAGGCTGTCTCCGCGGGTGTTCGGTGCGGCCGAGCCGGCCGCCGGCCGGGGCTGGTGACCATGTCCCCGGTGCTCCTCCTCGCCGGCGTAATCGCGATCGCGGCCGCGCTGCTCGTGCTGGCCCTCGTCGTCCTCCCGGCGGGGCCGGCACGGGTGCCGCTGACCCGGCTCGACCCGTCGGTGCGGCCGTCGGCCTCGGCCTTCGCCGGGGCGGGCGCCGCCGCCGGGGCCGCGGTCGAGAAGGTGCTGCTCAAGCGCGGCGGGGCGGCTGCCGGCGCAGCTGCCCTCGAGCGGGCCGGCATGTCGATGCGGCTGCCCGACTTCGTCCTCGTCGTGGGGCTGACGTCCCTCTCCGGCGGGACGGCGGGGCTGGTCGTCGACGGTCCCCTCCTAGGGCTGGTGCTCCTGGCCGCGGTGCCCCTCGGCGCCAGGCTGCTGCTGAGGTTCCGCGCGTCGCGCCGGCAGGCCGCCTTCGCCGACCAGCTGGACGACTCCCTGCAGCTGATGGCCGGCAGCTTGCGCGCCGGGCACAGCCTGCTGCGCGCCGTGGACTCGGTCGCCTCGGAGGCAGACGCGCCGACGTCGGAGGAGTTCTCGCGGATCGTCAACGAGACCCGCGTCGGCCGCGACCTCAACGACGCCCTCGACAAGGTCGCCCAGCGGATGGGCAGCGACGACTTCACCTGGGTCGCGCAGGCCATCGCCATCCACCGCGAGGTCGGCGGCAACCTGGCCGAGGTGCTGGACGCCGTCGGTCACACCATCCGCGAGCGCAACGCCATCCGCCGCCAGGTCAAGGCACTGTCGGCCGAGGGCAAGCTCTCGGCGATCGTGCTGATGGCGCTTCCGTTCGGGGTGACCTTCTTCATCTCCCTGACCAACCCCGGCTACATCGCCAAGTTCACCCAGAGTCTCGCCGGCTACACGATGCTGGCCGTGGCCGCGGTCATGCTGCTCGTCGGCGGTCTGTGGCTCCGCAGCACAGTGCGGATCAAGTTCTGATGAACGACACAGCTCCGCTGGGGAACCCGTGCTGACGCCGTCCCTGCCTGCCTCCGTCCTCGCGGCCGCGCTCGCCGTCGCCCTTGCCGTCCCGGTGTTGGGCTGGTCCCTGTTCGCCGGCCCGGGCACCGCGGCTGCCCAGGCGCGCGACAACCTCGTCCGCGGCTTCGACGCCGGCCCGGCGGTCGCCGCAGGGCGGTCCGGCCCCGGACTGCTCGGCCGCCTCGCCGGCTGGCTGACTCCGCGGGGAACGGTGGCCCGGCTCAACCGGCTGGCGGGTGCCGCCGGTCGCCCCGCTGCGTGGCCCCTGGCGAGGCTGGTGGCGGCCAAGCTGGTCCTCGGTCTCATCGCGGGCTCCCTCGCCCTGCTGGTCGTCAGCAGCGGGCCCAGCACCCTCACGGTCGGGATGGCGGTCGTCGTCCCGGTCGTCGCCTATTTCCTGCCCGAGCTGCTGCTGCACAGCCGCGGCCAGGAGAGGCAGGCGGCCATCGCGCTGGAACTGCCGGACACCCTCGACCAGATGACCATCGCCGTGGAGGCCGGGCTCGGCTTCGAGTCGGCGATGGCGCGCGCTGGCGCCAACGGGAAGGGTCCGCTGGCCGAGGAGCTGGTGCGGACCCTGCAGGACATCGCCGTCGGGCAGCCCCGCCGGGAGGCCTACCTCGCGCTGGCCGACCGCACCGGCGTGCAGGACCTGCGGCGCTTCATCCGCGCGGTCGTCCAGGCCGACCAGTACGGCGTCTCAATCGCCGACGTCCTGCGCACTCAGGCGCAGGAGATGCGGCTCAAGCGGCGCCAGCGGGCCGAGGAGAAGGCGATGCAGATCCCGGTCAAGGTGATCTTCCCGCTGATCCTCTGCATCCTGCCGACGCTGTTCATCGTGCTGCTCGGTCCCGCCGTCATGGACATCGTGGGCACGTTCAGCAAGTAGGCCCACCGCCTCGGAACCCCTGAAGGCCTTCGGGGGAGACGCCTGGGTGGCGTCGCCCGGCCCGGTCAGTTGAGCAGGCGGAGGACGCCCTGTGGCCGCTGGTTCGCCGACGCCAGCATGGCCGTCGCCGCCTGGGAGAGCACCTGATGCCGCACGAGCGCGGTCATCTCCGCTGCCATGTCCGAATCCTGGATCCTGGAACGGCTCGACTGGGTGTTCTCCGCGGACACGCCCAGTCGCGCCACGGTGTGCTCTAGCCGGTTCTCGATCGCCCGAGATTCGCCCGGACCGAGGAGACCTGGGCGATCGCCGCATCGATCCGACGAATCGCCCGGTCCGTTCCCACTGGGGGCGAATACCGCATGCTCAGCCGCTGGCCGTCGGCGACGGTCGAGCCGGCCCCGGGATTGTCGCCCGTGAAGACCAGCTCGAGCGAGGTGGCCACCACGGGCATCCCGGTGGTTGCCAGGGCCGCGCGTGCCGCGAAGTTGATCGTGTCGATGTGGTCCTGCGCCGTCACGTCGCCGGTGAAGTCGATCCCGGCCAGGTCGAACGTCCGCCCGTTGTAGGAGATCGTGCCCGTCAGCCCGCGGTAGTTGGCCTCCAGACTCCCCGCGGTGATGAAGTCGCCCGCCAGTGACGCCCGACCCGAGGTGGGCACGCCTTCGGCATCGGAGATCGCCGGCGTCACCGTGGCCGTGACCCCTGGGCCCGCTCCCGTCCCGGTGACGTCGACGCGGTCCACCCCAGGCCGCCGGCGTCCATCGCCTCGTCCGGCCCGCCGATGACGAGCAGGATGGTCTCACCGACGTCGGCCCCGACCTGGAACGTGTCGCGGTAGGTCCCGTCCAGCAGGGGCCTGCCGTTGAACCTGGTCGTCGTGGCGATACGGGTGACCTCGTCGACCAGTTCGCCGATCTCCTGCTGGATCACCCCCCTGGCCTGGTCGTTCAGGGCGCCGTCGTTGGCGGCCTGCACGGTGAGGTCGCGCATGCGCCGCAACAGCGAGGCGGTCTCGCCCAGGGCTCCTTCGGCGGTGCGCACGAGGTCGATGCCCTCGTGGGCGTTGCGCACCGCTTGACGCATGCCGCCCACCTGCGACCGCAGCGCCTCGGAGATGCCCAGGCCGGCGGCGTCGTCGGCGGCCCGGTCGATCCGGAGTCCCGAGGAGAGTCGCTCCAGCGACCGCTCCGTTGCCTGATCGTGGCGTACCAGCACCCGGTGGGTGTTCAGCGCGGCCAGGTTGGTGTTGATGCGCATACCACCCGACGCCTCCGTGTCGCCCACCCACGGCATCCGTGCCGCGGTCCTGCGGTTTTTCTCAACGGCGCGCCACAACCACGGTTCCAGTCGAAAAGCTCCCGACTTGCGTGGAGGGCGTCCGGGGCGCAGACGACAGGCGATCGCCGGAGGGTCAGCCGGACTTCTTGTGGGAGCCGCTCGATCGGGGCTGCGCCGGGTTGGTCGGGTCGCCGTGGGACGGCGCGTTCACCGCCGGACCCGATGTCGCCTCCGACAC
>JALYMS010000021.1 GCA_030773535.1 Actinomycetota bacterium
TCGACGCCGGGCTGGAGCAGGTCGCCGCGATGCAGCACCTGCGGCACGAGGACGGCTCCTACTGGACTGGCTTCGTCTACCCCGACGATGCCCGGTGGCCGGTCGAGCGGACCACCTGGACCGCGGCGGCGGTGGTGCTCGCCGCCGACGCGCTGTCCGCCGCAACGCCCGCATCGAGGCTCTTCCGCGATGTGCCCGCCCTCTCGCGCGGGGGCGCCGGGTCCGCAGCAGACGTCCCCGTCCGGCTGGCGGGCGATCCCGGCAGCCTCCTCCCCTGAGCGACTGACCACGCCGGTCTCGTCGGCGACGAACCCACTCCAGTCACCGTGGGTGACTACGGATCGAACGTCCGATTTGCCGTGAGCTCCGAGTTCCAACCTCCCGGCCTCGCTCGGCACCAGCTCCCCACGGCCGTGGCCGACCCGCTCCCGGCGACTCCGGCAGCCATCCATATTCCGCCGCAGGGAGAACCGTGGCCAGGAGCGCGACGGGCAGCCAAAGCCTGCTCGGAGAACTCCTCGCGACGGCGATGGAGCCGAAACGGAATGGCTTGCCCCTCCCTCCTGATCCGCACTTCTTCAAGGTCGAAACGCCATTACCCTCAGTGACCGGAATGGTCGCCGGACGTCAGCCATTCGTGTCGCTCGTGAGGGACCCTCCTTTTCCCAGTGGCCGGCCGTCGGGCGTTTCGGATCGCTGCACGGCTGAGAGCAGGCCGCCTAGCTGCTGGTTCTCGCCGTAGCGGGTCCCACCCCTTGGAGTGAGACGCCCCGCACCACTCCTTACTGTACGTGATCACACCGGCCTCGACGGGCAACGTCCGTTCACCCGCTCGATCTATCCCGGGCTGCCGTTGTTGCGGCCCTCGCGGGCCGATCCGCCTACTCGATGCAAAGCCCCTCACCGCTTCGGGGAGAGGTGCCCATGGCCGGTCCTGGTCGTGGGGCCGGCAGTGTGGTGGAGAGAAAAGGGAACGACATGCGGGGAAACACGTACGTCCGACAGGGGTCTATTTCGCGTTCGGCGGCCGGGGCAGCAATTCTGGCTGCCACGACTGCGATCGCGGTCGCCTCGGCACTGCCAGCGGGGGCGACTGCCGGCGGGAGCGCCGAGTCGAAGGTGACTCTGTGTCACGCAACGGGCTCGGCCACGAACCCGTACGTGCAGATCACCGTCGCGGAGGCCGGGGCCTACAACGGCCACTACAGCCAGCACCAGGATTTGGGACAGGGCGACATCATCCCGCCCTTCACCTACCAGGGGCAGACCTACTCGCTGAACTGGAGCAGCGCCGGCCAGGCCACCTTCAACGACGGCTGCCGGACGAGCACCAGCGGTGGGGACCACGGCAACGGTGGCGGCAACGGTGGCGGCAACGGCGGCGGCGGCAACGGCGGTGGGGACCAGGGCAACGGCGGCGGCGGCAACGGCGGCGGCAACGGCGGTGGGGACCAGGTCAACGGCGGCGGCGGGGACCACGGCAACGGCGGCGGCAACGGCGGCGGCGGCAACGAGGAGAAGGTGACCCTCTGCCACGCGACCGGATCGGCCAGCAACCCGTACGTGCGGATCACCGTCGCGGCGGCCGGGGCCTTCAACGGCCACTACAGCCAGCACGAGGACCTGGGACAGGGCGACATCATCCCGCCGTTCATGTTCCAGGGGCAGACGTACTCGCTGAACTGGAACAGCACCGGCCAGAACGTCTTCAACAAGGGCTGCCAGACGACCGACGGCGGCGGCGGCGGCGGTAACGGCGGCGGCGGCGGCGGTAACGGCGGCGGCGGCGAGGAGAAGGTGACCCTCTGCCACGCGACCGGATCCTCGACCAACCCGTACGTGCGGATCACCGTCGCGGCGGCCGGGGCCTTCAACGGCCACTACAGCCAGCACGAGGACCTGGGAGGCGGCGACATCATCCCGCCGTTCACCTACAAGGGTTCGACGTACTCGCTGAACTGGACCAGCGCCGGCCAGAGCGTCTTCGACAAGGGCTGCCAGACGAGCAACGGCGGCGGCAACGGCGGTGGTGGCGGCGGCAACAACGGCGGCGACGGCGGCAACAACAACGGCAACGTCAACGGCCGCGGTGACAACGGCGGCAAGGGCAAGGCGGGCAAGCCGGTCGGCGGTCAGAGCCTGGCCGCGCGCGCCTCCGACTCGGCGACCCCGACCACCACCTCGGCCGGACCCATCCCCGGGGCGGCGGACGCCGGCCAGGGCATGGCCGACGGGTGGCAGTTGGCTGCCGGACTGGTGCTGGCCGGGCTCGGCGCGCTCGGTGCCGGTACCGCGGTCTACCGCCGCAGGTTCCTCGGACGCTGACGGAGCCTCGATGCCCCGGCTGGCGCTGACCGTCCTGAGCTCGCTGCTGCTCATCAGTGGTGCGGGCCTGCTCGTGGACTCCGGGCTGAGCCTGGACCGTGAGCAGCTCGGAGCAGGGACGGCGCCGTCGGCCGGGGCGGCTGGGCAGACCGTGTCCCCCGCCGGGGGCCCCCTCCCGGCCGGGACGCCCGACACCTCGGGCGTCCCGGTCGAGCTGGTGATCCCGTTCGCGAGCAGCAACCACCCCGACGGGGTCGTCGCGCCGATCTCGGCGGATCCGCTGACCGCCGACGGCGACCTGTTCGTCCCGGACGATCCGCGGGCCGTGAGCTGGGCCATGGAGGACGCGGCACCCGGCGCCCCCCGGGGAACCGCCATCCTCGTCGGCCACGTCAACTACGTGGTCGACGGGGAGCTGGTCCGGGGTGCCCTCTCCGATCTCGCGGAGTACGCGGTCGAGCACGTGGGCGGGACGTTCACCGTCGTCCTCGCGGACGGCCGCCGGCTGGACTACCGGATCACCGGCGCCGAGCAGTACGACAAGGACCAGCTCGCCGCCCGCCCCGAACTCCGCCAGGCCCTCTACGACCAGGAGAGCGCCTTCGGCGCGGGAACCGGCCGCCTCGTGCTGGTCTCCTGCGGCGGGAAGTTCGACCGCAGGACCGGCAACTACGAGGACAACATCTTCGTGTTCGCCCTGCCGGTGGACTGAGCGACCGCTGGTCAGCTCGCACAGGCGACGCAGGTGCGGGCAGCCGGACGCGCGGCCAGCCGCTCGGACCCGATCGACCCACCGCAGGACTCGCAGGTCCCGTAGCCGCCCGCCTTCCGGCGGGCCAGCGCCGCCTCGACGTCGGCCAGCCGCCGGCGCGCCCGATCGAGGAGTGCCACCAGCTGCTGCCGCTCGAAGGCGATGGTCGCGCCCTCCGGATCGTGTTCGTCGTCGGCGTTGGACGACAGGGAAGCAGCCACCACGTCGTCGAACTCCCGGGTCAGCGCCTCGATCTGGGCCAGAGCCGCGATTCGATCGTCGGCCAGCGGATCGGTCACCGCAGCCGGCGGAGCAGCCGCAGCGAGCCGGTCCCGGGTTGTTCCTCGAACTCCCCCGAGGCGAGGACCCGGGTGTAGACGCCGAACGGCGCCTGTCCGCCCTCGGCCGGATCGGGGAAGACGTCGTGGATCGCGAGGACGCCTCCGACCGCGAGCTTGGCAACCCAGGCGTCCTGGTCGCGGCGGGCGGACTCCTCGGTGTGACTGCCGTCGAGGAACAGCAGTGCCAGCGGCGTGGACCACAGCGGGGCCAGCAGCTCCGAGCGGGTGACGACGGCGATCACGACGTCCTCCGCGCCGGCGTCGGCGATGGTGCGGCGGAACCGCGGCAGGGTGTCGATCCGGCCCACGTGCGGGTCCATCAGCGACGGGTCGTGGTACTCCCAGCCGGGCTGGTGCTCCTCGGAGCCGCGGTGGTGGTCCACGGTCACCACCTGACGACCGGTCTCGCGGGCGGCCGCCGCCAGGTACAGCGCCGACTTCCCCATCCAGCTGCCCACCTCCAGCAGCGGCCCGGGCACCGGCACCGCCCGCGCCGCCGCGTAGAGCGCCGACCCCTCGTCGTCGGGCATGAAGCCCTGTGCCGCCCGGGCGGCGGCGAGGAGATCCGCGGACGTAGGGGCGGAGTCGCTGCTCATCGCGCGAACCTCGTGCGCAGCGAGGTCATGCGCCGATCGGTCGCCGCACCGGCCGCGGTGCTGGCGGCCTTCGCGAAGAAGGCGCCGGCCGCCGTCGTCACCGGGACGGCCAGGACCAGCGCGATGGCTCCGACGAGGGTGCGAACGACCTCCTCGGCCAACGCCGAGGTGACCGTCGTCCACAGCGGTTGCGAGGACAGCTCGAAGATCAGCAGCGCCGGCAAGGCGGCGCCGGCGTAGGCGAAGACGATCGTGTAGACCGTCGAGGCGATGTGGTCGCGGCCGACTGCCATCCCGCGGTTGTACAGCTCGCGCCACGTGATGTCGGGCGATACCTCGTGCAGCTGCCACAGGGCCGAGGCCTGCGTGATGGTGACGTCGTTCAGGACGCCCAGGCCGGCCACGACGATGCCGGCCAGCACCAGGCCGGAGAAGTCGAGGGTCGGGTCGTAGCGCTGCAGCGTCACCGTTTCCTCGGTGGTCAGCCCGATCAGCCGGGCGACGGAGACCGCGATCGACCCCATCCCGGCCACGAGGGTGAGCCCGAAGAGCGTGCCGACGAGCGCCGTCGTGGTCCGTGCGGAGAATCCATGCGCGAGGTACAGGACGACGAACATGATCGCGGCCGAGCCGACGAGGCTCACCAGGGCCGGCGACTCCCCGGCCAGGAGGCCCGGCAGCACGAACTGCAGCAGGACGAAGAAGGCGAACGCCAGCCCGATGAGCGACGCCAGGCCCCGCAGCCTCGCCACCACTCCGACGACGACGGCGAACGCGACCGCCAGGACGATGATCGGGAGGTCCCGCGCGTAGTCGAAGAACTGGTAGAGGGCACCGCCCTCGGCCCCGCCGTCGCGGGTGAGCACCAGGGTGTCCCCCTCGGAGACCGTTGCCGCGACCACCTCCGGGGGGAGCTCGACCTGCACGAAGTCCCCGGCTCCCGGCCCGTCGAGGACCTCCAGGACGGCGTTCGCGCAGGCCTGCCGCGGAGCCGTCGGGTCCAGGCCGCAGTCGAACGGCTCGACGGACACGACCCGGGCGTCGGGATAGGTGGTGCCGGGCGGCGCGGCGGCAGCGGCGGCCTGCTGCGCGCGGGTGGGCTCGTCGCCCGGCCACAGCAGGAACAGCCCGGCGATCGTGGCCACCCCGACCGGGACCAGCAGCAGCAGCATCAGCCAGACGGCCCGCCTGCGGAGACCGAGGGTCTCGGGACTCGGCGGCGGCGCGTCGGGGTCGGGCCCGTGGCTGTGGGAGTGGCTGGGCGGCACCGGGTCAGGCTAGGAGACGCCTCGGCCGCGGCTCGACGCCGACACCGCCCCGGCCCTCGGACGCCGCACGCGCCCGCCCGGTACGGATCAGCTTCCGCCGGCGCCCTCGTCCGGTTGGTCGAGCACGGAGAACCGGTGCCACAGGCCGCTGAGCTGCAGGGGCCGGATCACCGCCGACGTCGGGCCCACCAGCACCACCTCGATCGCCCGTGGCGCGGTCATGCGCAGTGCCTGGACGAGGACGGTGATACCCGCGGAATTCATGAACGTGACGGCGCGCACGTCCAGCTCGACCCGGTGCAGCGAGGGCACCTTCAGGAGCAGGTCGGTGAGCACGCGCATGAGCGGGCGACGACTGTCGCCGGTCAGCTCCCCGGCGAGGGTCAGGCGGGCGACGTTCCCTTCGAGGGCGGAGGTCACCTCCGGCTCCCCCGCGCGGCGGGCCTCCTCGGACTGGGATGGCGCTACGGAACTCGTCTCGTCCACGTCGTGTGTCTGCCCCCTGGAGCCGCAGATCACGCGCGGCCCGACCATCCGATGCACGAGGTCCCCGACGCG
>JALYMS010000022.1 GCA_030773535.1 Actinomycetota bacterium
GCCCCTTCCCGGGGCGGGGCGGGCGCCGTCGTCATGTCCGCCGAGCGTGTGCACGAGAGGAGCCCGATGAGTGCGCCCGACCGGCTCTCGGTCCTGCTCGACGAGCACGCCTCCTTGGAGCGCGAGCTCGCCGACCCGGCGGTGCACGCCGACCAGTCGCGCGCCCGGCGGCTCAGCCGCCGTTATGCACAGTTGGCGCCGCTGGTCGAGACCGCGCGCGCCCTCGAGGAAGTCCGTGGTGACCTCGCGACCGCCCGCGAGCTCGCCGGCGAGGACGCCTCGTTCGCCGCGGAGGCGGGCACCATGGAGGCGCAGGTCGAGGAGCTGCGCACCCGCCTGCGAGAGCAGCTCCTGCCCAAGGATCCCGACGACGACAAGGACGTCATCCTCGAGATCAAGGCGGGGGAGGGCGGCGCCGAGTCCGCGCTGTTCGCCGGCGACCTGCTGCGCATGTACCTGCGGTACGCCGAGCGTCGCGGCTGGTCCACCGAGGTCCTCGAAGCCGTCGAGGCCGAGCTCGGCGGTTACAAGGACGTCGCCGTGGCCATCAAGTCACGGGGGGACGAGGGGATCTGGTCCCGGCTGAAGTTCGAGGGCGGCGTGCACCGGGTGCAGCGGGTACCGGTCACGGAGAGCCAGGGCCGCATCCACACGTCCGCGGCGGGTGTCCTCGTGCTGCCCGAGGCCGAGGAGGTCGACGTGACCGTCGACCCGAACGACTTGCGCATCGACGTCTTCCGCTCCTCCGGTCCCGGCGGGCAGAGCGTGAACACCACCGACTCCGCCGTCCGGATCACCCACGTGCCCAGCGGCATCGTGGTCAGCTCGCAGAACGAGAAGAGCCAGCTGCAGAACAAAGAGTCCGCGCTGCGCGTCCTCCGGGCCAGGCTGCTCGCCGCGGCACGCGAGGAGGCCGCGGCCACGGCCAGCGACCAGCGCCGCAGCCAGGTCCGCACGATGGACCGCAGCGAGCGGGTGCGAACCTACAACTTCCCGGAGAACCGGATCGCCGATCACCGGGTGGGCTACAAAGCGCACAACCTCGACCAGGTGATCGACGGCGACCTCGACGCGGTCATCGACGCCCTGGCCGCCGCGCACACGGCCGAGCTGCTCGCGGCCGGCTCCTGAACGGTCGTTCCGTGGACTGCCGGACGCTCCTGACCTCTGCCGCACGCCGGCTCGCCGACGCCGGGATCGAGTCGCCTCGGGTGGACGCCGAGCTGCTGCTGGCCTCCGTCCTCGGCGTGTCCCGGGGCCGGCTGCTGACCCTGGTCGACGTCCCGGACGACGTCGCTCCCCGGTTCGCCGCGCTGCTGGGCCAGCGGGCCGACCGGGTACCGCTGCAGCACCTCACCGGCTGTGCGCCCTTCCGCTTCCTGGAGCTCTCCGTGGGGCCGGGGGTCTTCGTGCCGCGACCCGAGACCGAGCTCCTGGCCGGGTGGGCGGTCGAGCGGCTGGCCGGTGCGGTCTCGCCCTCGGTCGTCGACCTCGGCAGCGGGTCCGGCGCACTGGCACTGGCCCTCGCCCAGGAGGTGCCGGGGGCCCGCGTCGTCGCCGTCGAGCGGGACCCGGGAGCGATCGAGTGGACCCGCCACAACGCGGCCGCCCGAGCGGCTGCCGGCGATCCCCCGGTCGAGGTCGTGGCCGGCGACATGACCGACCCGCAGCTGCTCCGCGAGCTCGGCGGCTCGGTCGACCTGATCGTCTCCAACCCGCCTTACGTGCCCGACGGGGCCCGGGTGCCGCGCGAGGTGGCCGACCACGACCCGCCGCTGGCGCTGTGGGGTGGGCCGGACGGCCTCGACGTCGTCCGCGGGCTGCTGGCCACCGCCGCGCGGTTGCTCCGACCCGAGGGCTGGCTCGGCATCGAGCACGCCGACCAGCAGGCCACTTCGCTGCCGGCGCTGGTCCGCGCGCACGGCGGCTTCACCGACGTCGAGGACCATCCCGACCTCGCCGGCCGGCCGCGCTTCACCACCGCCCGCCGGGAATGAGGCGGTCGTCGGGGAGAGTGTGCACCCGTGGCTGACCTCTACGACTGCTCCGACCCCGACCAGCGCGCCACCGGCCTGGACGCCGCGGCCGCCGCGATCGCCCGGGGGGAGTTGGTGCTGCTGCCGACCGACACCGTCTACGGCGTGGCTGCCGACGCCTTCACCCCGGCGGCGGTGACCGGACTGCTGGCCGCGAAGAACCGCGGGCGAGCAATGCCCGTCCCGGTGCTCGTCGGCGAGGCCTCGACCCTCGCCGGTCTCGTCGTGGAGCTGCCGCCGGTCGCCAACCAACTGGCGCAGGCCTTCTGGCCCGGTGGACTCACCCTGGTGCTCGAGCACGCGCCGTCCCTGGCCTGGGACCTCGGCGACGCGGAGGGAACCGTCGCCGTCCGGCTGCCCGACGACGACGTCGCCCGTGACCTGTTGCGCCGCACCGGGCCACTCGCCGTGTCCAGCGCCAACCGCTCCGGCCGCCCAGCCGCGACCAGCGCGCAGGAGGCGATCGAGCAGCTGGGTGCGCACGCGGCGGTCGCGCTCGACGGCGGGCCTCGAGCCGGCTCCGCGGCCAGCACCATCGTCGACTGCACCGGCCCCACCCCACGGGTCCTCCGCGTGGGTGCGATCGATGTAGCGAAGCTGCGCGAAGTAGTGCCGGACATCACCGACTGACGGGGTCGGGGACGCGCCAGGTCGGGCCGAGTGGGGCCCGGAGGGTCCCGCGCAGGCACGAAGCAGCGGCTCAGCGCGGCTGGGGAACGGTATTTGACCGCGGTGCGCCCGGAGGGGCGCAATGTCAGAGCGGTGCAGTCCGGAGGACTGCAATGACATAGTGGGACGACCGAGCCCCGGGCGTCGCGGGCGCCCGCACCGACCTCTGGAGTGCGCCTGAGATGAGCACCCCCTACTGGGGCCCGGACTTCGACGCCCTGGCCGCCTTCGACCCCGACATCGCGAACGTCGTGACCGACGAGCTCGACCGTCTGCGCGGGGGGCTCCAGCTGATCGCCAGCGAGAACTTCACCAGCCCGGCGGTGCTCGCCGCCCTGGGCAGCACGCTGTCGAACAAGTACGCCGAGGGCTATCCCGGACGCCGCTACTACGGGGGCTGCGAGGTCGTCGACCGCGCCGAGGAGGTCGGCATCGCCCGGGGCAAGGAGCTGTTCGGCGCCGAGCACGTCAACCTCCAGCCGCACTCGGGCGCCAGCGCCAACCTCGCCGCCTATGGCGCGTTCCTGCAGCCCGGCGACACCCTGCTCGGCATGGCGCTGCCGCACGGCGGCCACCTGACACACGGCACCAAGGTGTCCTTCTCGGGCAAGTGGTTCAACGCCGTCCAGTACGGCGTCGCCGAGACGACCGAGCACATCGACTACGACCAGGTCCGCGACCTCGCCCGCGAGCACCGGCCGAAGATGATCGTCTGCGGCGGGTCGGCCATCCCGCGGCTGATCGACTTCGCCGCCTTCCGCGAGATCGCCGACGAGGTGGGCGCGATCCTGATGGTCGACGCAGCGCACTTCATCGGGCTGGTCGCGGGCAAGGCCATCCCAAGCCCGGTGCCCTATGCCGACGTCGTCACCTTCACCACGCACAAGGTGCTCCGTGGGCCGCGCGGTGGCGCGATCGTCTGCAAGGCCGAGCACGCGAAGGCCATCGACAAGGCGGCGTTCCCGATGATGCAGGGCGGCCCGCTGATGCACGCCATCGCCGCCAAGGCGGTGAACCTCAAGGAGTGCCTGCAGCCGGAGTACCAGGCCTACGCGCGCCAGGTCATCACCAACGCCCAGGCGCTCACCGAGGGCTTGGCCGCCGAGGGCCTGCGCCCCGTCGCGGGCGGCACGGACACCCACCTGGCCCTGCTCGACCTGCGCGAGACAGGGGTCACGGGCAAGGACGCCGAGGCGCGCTGCGACGCGGCCGGCATCGTGCTGAACAAGAACGCCATCCCCTACGACCCGCAGCCGGCCTCCATCGCGTCGGGGATCCGTGTCGGCAGCCCGGCGGTGACCACGCAGGGGATGACCGAGAGCGACATGAAGTCGATCGCCTCGCTCATCGGGACGGCCATCCGGGACGCGGACGGAAGCCGCACCGCGGAGGTCACCGCCGGCGTGCGCGAGCTCGTCGGCGCCCACCCCGCATATCCGGAACCCGCCCGGGCCACCTGAGCCGTGCGCGAGTACGCGGTCGTCTGCCTCACCGCCGCGCTGGTGACCTTTCTGGCCACCCCGGTGGTGCGGATGGTCGCCATCCGGCTCCGGATGATGGCGGCGCCGCGTGAGCGGGACGTGCACGTCATCCCCACACCCCGCGGCGGTGGCGTGGCGATGTACCTGGGGGTAGCGGCAGCGGTGCTCGTCGCGACCCGCCTGCCCGCCCTCCAGCGCACGTTCGAGGACACCCAGACGGCGGCGGTGCTGATCGCCGGCGGGCTGATCTGCGCGCTCGGCGTCCTCGACGACAAGTGGGGGCTCGACGCACTGACCAAGCTGACCGGCCAGATCGCCGCGGCCGGGGTGATGGTGCTCTTCGGCGTCCAGCTGGCCTACGTGTTCCTGCCGGTCGCCGACATCGGCACCCTGATCCTGGGACCGGACGTCGGCGTGCCCCTGACCATCCTGCTCACCGTGCTGACGGTCAACGCGCTGAACTTCATCGACGGCCTGGACGGGCTGGCGGCGGGCGTCTCGGCAATCGCCGCGCTGGCGTTCTTCGCCTACAGCTACAACCTCAGTCTCGTCGGGTACGGAGAGGTCGCCTACGCGCCGGCCCTCATCACCGCCGTCCTGGCCGGGGCGTGCCTGGGATTCCTGCCGCACAACTTCAGCCCGGCGCGGATCTTCATGGGGGACTCCGGGTCGATGCTCGTGGGCCTGATGCTCTCGGCCGCCGCGGTCACGGCGACCGGGGGAGTCGACCCCCAGACCTTCGACTCCGCCGCGAGCCTGCTGCCGCTGGCGCTGCCGCTCATCGTGCCGATCGCGATCCTGTTCATCCCCTTCGTCGACCTGCTGCTGGCCGTCGTCCGCCGCACCGCCAGGGGCAGATCACCGTTCGCCCCGGACAAGATGCACCTGCACCACCGGCTGCTGTCCATCGGTCACTCGCACCGCCGGGCGGTGCTGGTCATGTACTTCTGGGCCGCCCTGCTCTCCTTCGGCGCGGTGACCCTGTCGATCATCGGGGGACGAGCCGAACTGCTCGTCGCCATCGCCGTCCTCCTGGTGGTCGGGATCGTCGTCCTCCTGAGCCCGCGGGCACGGCGTGCGGCGCGGGAGGCGCGGGCGGCTGAGCTGGCTGCCCAGCGCCGGCGCAGCCGGGCCGACCACCCGACCGCCCGGGCGGTGCGTCCCGTCGCCGAGCCGACGTCGGCAGGAGCGCGCGAGCCGGCCCCCTGAGCAGGCGCATGCCCGCGATCGCGACTGGTGGAGGGCCGGATCGCTGCAGGTACGGTGAGACGTGCTCTCCAGAGGTAAGCCGGTCGCTGGTCCCGACCCCTACGGCGCCATGCTGCGCGGTGGCCTTGTCCCCGCGACCGCAGTCGGCCTCGTCGCGATCGCCGTCTTCAGCGTCGTCCTGGGCGGGCTGGGAGCGGCGGGTGCGGTGCTGGCCACCCTCGTCGTGCTGGTGAGCACCGTGTCCACCCTGGTCGTCCTCCGCTCGATGGCCGGCCTGGATCCTCGGGTGGTCCTCATGGGCGCCCTGGTGGCCTACTTCTTCAAGGTCATGCTGCTGATGATCTTCCTTCTCCTCTTCCGGAATGCCGACTGGCTGTCGCCGCTGGCGTTCGCGGTGACCGCGATCGTCGTGTCGCTGGCCGGGACCATCGGGGAGATCGTCGCCTTCACGAGGGCCAAGACGTTCATCTACGACGAATCGGCCCAGGCCCCCGAGGTACGGCGTTGACGCAGGATCCCGCGGACCCGGACGAGCCTCCTGCGTCGGTGCACCACCAGATGGTCACCGGCGCGCACCTGCGGCAGGGGTGGGACGCCCTGGGCACCATGCTCTCCGCCATGCTCGTCTTCGGGCTTCCGGCCTGGTGGCTCAGCGAGGCACTCGGTCAGGTGTGGGTGCTGCCCGTGGCCCTGGTGCTGGGCATGGCCGCCGCGATCACCACGATCTGGGTCCGTTACGCTGACCGCGGCCCGTGAGGAGCGCCACGCCGCTGACGGCGCGTGGTTGCCCTCCGGGCCGCAGCACGCATCCACCAGCAGCAGTTCATGACGGAGGCTGAGTAGTGACGACCATGGTCTCGGCCGCCGAGTTCGTCCCGCCGAGCGCGCCGGACTTCTGGCAGCCGCTGGTGGGCGACGGCGCCTTCGCCCTCACCCGGACGATGGTCGTGATGGTGCTCGTCACCATTGGCCTCGCGGTCGTCATGATGGTGGCCACCCGCCGGCTGTCGGTGGTCCCCGGACGGGGTCAGTACCGGCTCGAGGGCGTGTACGGCCTGGTCCGCAACTCGGTCGGCCGGGACATCATCGGGACGGAGCACTTCCGGCCCTACGTCCCGCTGCTGTTCACCTTGTTCACGCTCATCCTCGTGAACAACCTGATGGGCATCATCCCGCCCGTCCAGTTCCCGACGATGAGCCGGATCGGCTTCCCCCTCGCCCTCGCGCTTGGGGTCTACGTCGTCTACCTGGTGGCCGGCGTCAAGCGCCGCGGCGTCGTGGGCTTCCTCAAGAACCTGGTGCCCAGCGGGCTGCCGTTCTGGGTGGTGCCTGTCGTGTTCGTCCTGGAGCTCGTGACGTTCCTCGTCACCCGCCCGGTGACGCTCACGCTGCGGCTCTTCGGGAACATGTTCGCCGGCCACATCCTGCTGCTGCTCTTCGCACTCGGCGGCGAGTACCTGCTCCTCCACGGCGAGGGGCTGCTCAAGCTGGTGTCGATCCCCGCCTTCCTCATGTTCTTCCTGTTCAGCGCGTTCGAGATACTGATCGCGTTCCTGCAGGCGTACGTCTTCATCCTGCTTGCCTCGGTCTACATCGCCGAGGTCTACGCGGACGATCACTGACGTCCGCGGCACCACCGCACAGACCTGCACGACCCCCGTGCGCCACCCGGCCGCACCGGAGCCACTGAGAGGAACGGACACACCCAATGGAAGGCAATCTCGCGATCATCGGCTACGGCCTCTCGGCCATCGGCCCGGGCGTGGGCATCGGCCTGATCTTCGCGGCCTACGTGGCCGGCGTGGCGCGTCAGCCCGAGACCCGCGGCGTGCTGCAGACCATCGCGATCCTCGGCTTCGTGCTCTGTGAGCAGCTGGCCATCTTCGGCATCGCCCTGGCCTTCGTCTTCTCGGGCTGACCGAGGACCGGGAAGGAGGACACGTGATGGGCGCGATCGACGCGGCCGGCGTCCTGGCGGCGGAGGAGAGCGGGGGCGGCAGCTTCTGGGGGAATCTCTACCCGGTCATCCCGCACCCGGGTGAGCTGATCGTCGGCATCATCTCCTTCGCCATCCTCTACGTCCTGTACAAGCGTTACGTGGTTCCGCGCTTGGAGGCCATGCTGGCCGAGCGCCGGCGCAACATCGAGGGCGGCATCGAGCGCGCCGAGGCGATGCAGGCCGAGGCCGGGGCCGCGCTGGAGCAGTACCGCGCGCAGCTGGCCGAGGCCCGCAACGAAGCGGCGCAGATCCGGGACCAGGCCCGCGCAGAGGGGCAGCAGATCCTCGAGGAGCTGCGCACGCAGGCCCAGGAGGAGTCGGCGCGCATCGTCGCCCGGGGCGAGGAGCAGCTGGCCTCGCAGCGGCAGCAGCTGGTCAACGAGCTGCGCGGTCAGATCGGCACGCTCGCCGTCGACCTGGCAGGCCGGGTCGTGGGGGAGTCCCTCGCCGACGACGCCCGCCGCCGCGGCACGGTGGACCGCTTCCTCGCCGACCTCGACGGCATGGCAGCCGCCGGGGACGGTCGCACCGGCGGAGCGTCGGTCTCCGGGAGCTCCCGTTGATGGAGGCCTCCAGCCGGGAGTCGCTGGCCCGAGCGCGGGAGCGCCTGGCCGAGCTCACCAGGGAGCCCTCCGGCCTGCTCCAGCGGACCAAGGACCGGGTGACCGGTCAGGCGCGGGCGACCACGCCTGATGAGCTGAGCACCCTGGCCGGCGAGCTGTTCGCCGTCGCACGGCTGCTCGACGGTCAGCTCGCGCTGCGCCGCTCCCTGTCCGACCCGGCGGGCAAGCCGGAGGAGCGGGCAGGACTGGCCCGTCGCCTGTTCGCATCCCGGCTGTCCCCGGCCGCTCTCGACCTCGTCGAGGCGGTCGCCGCACTGCGCTGGTCGCGTCCCCCGGACCTCGTGGCGGCCTTCACCGACCTGGCGACCGAGGCGTCCCTGGATGCCGCGGACGCCCTGGGCGAGCTCGAGAACGTGGAGGACGAGCTGTTCCGGTTCGGCCGCATCGTCGGTGGCGACCGGGAGCTCGCGCGGATCCTCAGCGATCGGAAGGCTCCGGTCGAAGGCAGGACCGCCCTCCTCGACCGGCTGCTGTCGGGCAAGGTCAGCCCGGTCACCGGACAGCTGCTGCGGAACGTCCTCACCGGCCCGCACACAGGTCACGCCGAGACCGTCGTCGAGCGGTTGTCCGAGACCGCCAGCCGGCGCCGCGGCCAGTCCGTCGCGCGGGTGATCACCGCGGTGCCCCTGACCGCCGACCAGGAACAGCGGCTCATCGACGTGCTCGGCCGCATCTACGGTCGGACCATGGGCTTGCAGGTGACCGTCGACCCCGGCGTCCTCGGCGGCCTGATCGTCCAGGTGGGCGACGAGGTCATCGACGGCAGCATCGCCCACCGGCTCGAAGCCGCCCAACGGCGGCTGGCCGGCTGACCCCTTACCGCCCCACACCGCGAACCGACCCGCAGGGAAGAGGATCCACTCATGGCCGAGCTGACGATCTCCGCAGACGAGATCCGCAGTGCCATCCAGAGCTACGTCACCGAGTACCGGCCCGACGTCTCCCGTGAGGAGGTCGGGATCGTCACCGAGGCAGGTGACGGCATCGCTCGCGTCGAGGGGCTCCCCTCGGTCATGACCAACGAGCTGCTCGAATTCGAGAGCGGCGTCCGCGGGCTGGCACTGAACCTCGACGTGCGCGAGGTCGGCGTCGTCATCCTGGGTGACTTCTCCGGCATCGAGGAGGGCCAGCAGGTCCGCCGCACCGGCGAGGTGCTCTCCGTGGCCGTGGGCGACGGTTACCTCGGCCGCGTCGTCGACCCGCTGGGCAACCCGATCGACGGCGGCGGTCCCATCGAGACCACCGGCCGCCGCGCGCTGGAGCTGCAGGCCCCCACTGTGGTGCAGCGGCAGTCGGTGCACGAGCCGATGCAGACGGGAATCAAGGCCATCGACGCCATGACGCCGATCGGCCGTGGTCAGCGACAGCTCGTCATCGGCGACCGCCAGACCGGCAAGACCGCGATCGTGACCGACACGATCATCAACCAGAAGGAAGCCTGGGCCACCGGCGACCCGCAGCAGCAGGTCCGCTGCATCTACGTCGCGGTCGGCCAGAAGGGCTCCACGATCGCGGCGATCCGCGCCGCCCTCGAGGAGGCCGGGGCGATGGAGTACACGACCATCGTCGCCGCCCCCGCGTCCGAGGCGGCCGGCTTCAAGTACATCGCCCCCTACACCGGCTCGGCCATAGGCCAGCACTGGATGTACGAGGGCAAGCACGTCCTGATCGTGTTCGACGACCTGTCCAAGCAGGCCGAGGCCTACCGGGCCGTCTCCCTGCTGCTTCGCCGCCCGCCGGGCCGTGAGGCCTACCCGGGCGACGTCTTCTACCTGCACTCCCGCCTGCTGGAGCGCTGTGCGAAGCTCTCCAACGAGCTGGGCGCAGGCTCGATGACCGGGCTGCCGCTCATCGAGACCAAGGGCAACGACGTGTCGGCCTACATCCCGACGAACGTCATCTCGATCACCGACGGCCAGATCTTCCTCGAGACCGGTCTGTTCAACTCCGGTGTCCGCCCGGCGATCAACGTCGGCGTCTCGGTCTCCCGGGTCGGCGGTTCGGCCCAGATCAAGGCCATGAAGTCCGTTGCCGGCCGGCTCCGGCTGGACCTCGCCCAGTACCGGGAGCTGGAGGCGTTCGCGTCCTTCTCCTCCGACCTGGACGCCTCGAGCCGCGCGACGCTGGACCGCGGCCAGCGTCTGGTGGAGCTGCTCAAGCAGGGTCAGTACACGCCGTACCCCGTCGAGCGGGAGGTCGTCTCTCTGTGGCTGGGCACCACCGGCAAGCTCGACAAGGTCCCGGTGAGCGAGGTCCGGCGGTTCGAGCGCGAGTTCCTCGAGTTCATCGGCCGTGGCGACAACGGCGTCTACGACGAGATCCGCACCTCCAAGGCGCTGGGCGGCGACGCCGTGCAGAGCCTGGAGAAAGCGGTCGAGGCGTTCTACGGCCAGTTCACGACGTCGGACGGCGAGTCACTCGTCGTCAACGAGCCCGAGGCAGAGGCCATGGACGCCTCGGAGCGGGGCCAGGAGCGCGTCCAGGTCAAGCGGAGCCACTGACCCATGGCCGCGTCCCTCCGCGCGCTGCGGCGCCGCATCCGCTCCACGCAGTCGACGAAGAAGATCTTCTCGGCGCAGGAGCTGATCGCCGGTGCCCGCATCGTCAAGGCCCAGGCCCGGGTGGAGGCCTCCAAGCCCTACGCCCGGGAGATCACGCGGGTGCTGTCGGCGCTGGCGTCGTCGGCCTCGCACGACCACCCGCTGCTCACCGAGCGCGAGAACCCCCAGCGGGCCGGCGTCCTGGTGATCACGTCGGACCGTGGCTTCGCCGGGTCCTACAACGTCAACGTCCTCCGGCGGACCGAGGAGCTGCTCTCCCTGCTGCGCCAGGAGGGCAAGGAGCCGGTGCTGTACGTCGTCGGCCGTAAGGGGGAGACGTACTACTCCTTCCGCCACCGGGACATGGCGCAGACGTTCACCGGGTTCTCCGAGCAGCCGAAGTACACCGACGCGCAGGAGGTGGGGAGCGCCCTCATCGAGGCCTTCACCGCCGGTGAGGACGACGAGGACGGCGGCGCGGGCGCCGACGGCATCCTCGGCGTGGACGAGCTGCACATCGTCTACACCGAGTTCCGCTCGCTGCTCTCCCAGGTCCCGGTCGCCAAGCGGATGGCCCCGCTGGAGGTCGAGGAGGTCGAGGAGTTCGACTACGAGCGCGAGGACAGGGAGCACGGACAGACCGGGAGCGACTCCGGCGTGCCGACGTCCTACGAGTTCGAGCCGTCGGCCGAGGGCCTGCTCGACGCCCTGCTGCCGAAGTACATCACCACCCGGATCTACGCGTCGTTGCTCGAGGCGGCAGCCTCGGAGTC
>JALYMS010000023.1 GCA_030773535.1 Actinomycetota bacterium
GGACGGCGCGGCGCGCCTACCCTTGCCGGGGCCGGACGTCGAGCGAGGAGGAACGAGCTGTCCGAGGACGGTGCAACCAGGATGGACACCAGCACGCAGGACGCGGTGCTGCTGTTCGTCGGCGGACCCCTCGACGGGAGGGTGGAGATCCGCGCGGCGCGGCACGGGGAACTGCTGCCGACCATCACGCACGTCCACCTGCACGACGGCCCGAAGGTCGTGCACCGCTACGACCTCGAGCCCCTCACCGAGCGCGTGGGGGTCTACAACCTGCGGCCGCCCGTGCGCCGCGCCGCGCGGGACGAATCCGTCGCGGACTAGCGCCGACGACCGCGATCGGCTGCCTCCGCTCCTGGATGGCGCTGAGCATTGCCCGCGGGTCACCAGCCCTGGACGCGCCGGGCCTCGGCCACGACGCGTTCGAACCGGTCCCGGTCCAGGGTGGCGCCCTCCCGGCGGATGGTGGCCGGGCCCAGCACGAGCAGCCGGTCCAGGCGCACCTCGCTCGGTCGGCGCTGGGCGTCCCAGGCGCCGCTGCCGATGTCGGTCCAGATCCGGCCGTGCCGGGCCTCGTCGGCGGCGTCCCGGTCATGGTCCTGGCTGGAGAGCGACAAGCCGAGCAGGTCCTCGCCCCGTCGACCGATGACGAGGACCGGGCGGTCCTTGCCGCGCCCGTCGCCCTCGTCGTAGGGGACCCAGGCCCACACGATCTCCCCGGGGTCCGGTCGGCCGTCCGCGCGCGGCCCGTACGAGACGTCCGGTGCAGCCACGGTCCGGTCGGGCGAGGCGGCCCCCGTGACTCCTGGCCTCCGCTCGCGCCGGCCCCCCAGCAGCCGGCCGAGCTGTGCGCCGAGCCGCCTCGCGAGTCCGCCGCGAACGCCTCGCTGGTCCGCCATGACCGGCACGGTACGGATGCGTCCGGACCCGGCTACGGGTCCTGCGAACGGCTTCAGATGTAACACGTGACACATCGGCACCAATTGGTCACGCGGAGGTGCAGAGGCGCCGATAACAGGGCACCATCCTCCCCACGGGGCGGTCCTGCCGGATGCCTCTCGGAGATGGGGGACTCCATGATCACGGCCCACCCGCTGGCGCCGACCACCCTTCGCCCACGTCAGGTACAGGCCAGCGTGCTCGCGGCCTTCCAGCTGGTCGAGGACGCGTACTACCTGGGAGCTCCCCGCCGGCGCCGCAGGGGACGCGCGCGGGTCATGGCCGAGCGTGCCGTGGCCGAACGGCGACTGGCCCGGGATCTGCGCGCCGGCTGACGTCGCTGCGGCGTCGAGGCTTCGAGGCTCCGCGATCGGTCAGGCCACGCAGAACTCGTTGCCCTCCGGGTCGGCCAACGTGACCCACTCGTAGGGCCCCTGCGAGGCCCGCCACAGCTCGGTCGCACCCGACGCGAGCAGGCGAGCCACCTCGGCCTCCCGGCGTTCGGCGCCCACGTGCACGTCGAGATGCAGGCGGTTCTTGACCGTCTTCGCCTCGGGCACCCGCTGGAACAGCATCCGGGGACGTCCGGGGTCCGGCGCGATCAGGGCCGTGGCGGACCTCCAGACCAGGGCGCCCCGGTGCCGGACCGTCTCCTCCTCGCGGGCGTGTCCTTCCTCGATCATCCGAAGGATGAAGCGCTCGTCCTGCGCCTCGACCTCCCAGCCGAGGGCTTCGGCCCACCAGTCGGCGAGGTCGTGCGGGGAGGTGCAGTCGATCGCGATCTGGACGTCGAGGGCCATGCCCGGAAGCTAGAGCAGGCGTACGACGATCGGTCAGAGTTCGAGCGCCAGCCCGGTCCTGAGCCGGTCCTCGTCCGGCACCGTCGCGTCGCGGCAGTGGTCCCGCAGGACCTGGGAGAAGGGCGGGAAGACCGACCGCTCCACCCGCCGGTCGGGATGCCACAGGCCCGACCGCATGACCGACTTGGAGCACACTGAAGTAGGCCCGCTCGACTTGCAGCACCAGGACCGACACCGGGGGCCGGCCGAAGTCGGTCAGGTCCAGGTCCAGTGCGTCCGGGAGCAGCAGCGTCGTCGTCCCGTAGACCCGCAGTGTCTCGTCGATCCCCGGACGAGGAACATCAACGCCGCGTGCGGGTTCGCCGCGAGGTTGCGCAGGCTGTCGATCCGGTTGTTGCCCTGCCGGTCGGGCAGGACGAGCCGGCTCCCGTCGAGGACCCGCACGAACCCCGGGTCGCCACCGCGCGGCGAGACGTCGGGCCGCCCGTCGGGAGAGGCCGTGGACAGGACGGCGAACGGGGCAGCCGGTTGAACGCGGCGCAGTGCTCGTCGAGGTGGTCGATCACCTGGTCGCCCACCCGCTGGGAGGGGTCGCGGTAGGGCGCGAGGGCCCCGACCTCGGGGCTGATGGGGGCGGCGGCAGCATCCACGCAGCGACGGTAGCCGCCCCGGCTAACGTCCTCCCGTGCCAGCACAGTGGAGTTCGCCGGTCCGGTACGTGGAGTGCGACCAGCAGGGTGTCGTCTTCCACGCGCACTACCTGACTTGGGCCGACGAGGCGTCCAACGTGTGGTGGGCCGCGCGCGGCCTGCCGTGGGACGAGCTGGTGGCCCGGCGGATCGATCCGGTCGTCAAGGCCAGCACGCTGGAGTGGACCTCGCCGGCCCGGTGGGGCGACACGGCCACCATCGACGCCGAGACGGAGAAGGTCGGGCGCACCAGCGTCACCGTGCGGTACACCGTCCGGGTGGGCGAGCGGCTGTGCTGCGTCGTCCGCAACACCTACGTGTGCATCGACGAGACCGGGCCGATCCCCTGGCCGGACGACGTCCGGGCGCTCCTTCCCGAGAGCTGACGCTCCCGGCCGCTCACCAGCCGGCCTTCTCCTGCCCGGTCAGCTCGGCGATCGCCTCCATGATCCGGTCGGTGACCTCTCTGCGGGCCCGGCCGTTCCCGGCCTTGCCCCTGTGTTCGGGGAACATCAGCGGCTCGCCGAAGGCCACCGAGAAGCGGTGCGGACGCCACCACGTGGCCCCGATCGGCTGGATGCGGTCGGTGCCCAGGATCCCCACCGGGACGACGGGACAGTCCGCCGTCAGGGCGAGCCATGCGACGCCGGTCTTGCCGCGCGCGAGCCGGCCGTCCCTCGACCGCGTGCCCTCGGGGTAGACGCCGAATCCTCCGCCCGCCTCCAGGACGCCCAGGGCGGTGTCGAGTGCCGCCTGCGCGGCCCGGTGGGTTCCCCGCTCCACCGGCAGCGCGCCCAGCGCGGTGAACAACGTCCGGGTCAGCCAACCGCGCACCCCCGGGGTGGTGAAGTACTCCGCCTTCGCCAGGTAGCCGACCCGCCGGGGCGACATGAGCGGGATGGCCATGCTGTCGATGAACGAGAGGTGGTTGCTGGCGATGATGAACGGACCGGTGGCGGGCACGTTCTCCTTGCCGCGGACCTGGGGCCGGAACACCAACAGGAACAGCGGTCGCAGGATCAGCCGAGCGATGAGGTAGACCACGCCGCGCTTCCCCTCCCCGGGGTGCTCGCCCCTGCCGGCGACGGATGACGGCTGGTGGCCCGGGCATTCTCCCGGACCGGCCCCCGGAACCGGGTATCGGGCTGCCGCAGGCACGCGCACCAGCCGGGGGATCGCCGGCCGGTCCAGGTCGCGCCGTCCCTAGGATCGGCGGTCATGCGCCTGCCCGGCCGTTACGACGGCGTCGCCCGGCCCATCGTCACCTACGGCAGCAACCCCGTCCTGCACCGGCCGTGCACCCCGGTGACCGCCTTCGACGAGACGCTGCGGCGGCTCGTGCTCGACATGTTCGCCAGCATGACGGCGGCGGACGGGGTCGGCCTGGCCGCCAACCAGATCGGCGTCGACGCCCGGGTCTTCGTCATCGACTGCCCGGACGCCGACGACGAGGACGTCGTCGGCTACGTGGTCAACCCGACGCTTACTGTGCTCGAGCCGGTCGGGCAGGAGCCGGCGGAAGAGGTGACCGAGGAGGGCTGCCTCTCCGTGCCCGGCCCCTATGCGGTGCTGCCCCGTGCGTTCCGGGCACGCGTGGACGGGGTCGACGTCCGCGGCGAGCCGGTGTCGATCGAGGCGTCGGGCATGGCCGCCCGGTGCCTGCAGCACGAGATGGACCACCTCGACGGCACGGTCTACGTCGACCTGCTGCCCGAGGAGCATCGGGAGCGGCTGCTGGCCGAGGCGGTCGGCCCCGGCGGTGAGCTGCCGGCCTGACGCTCGCTCGAGGCCTCGCCCACCGCGGTGGCCGAGGTGCCGCGCATCAGGCGGGCAGAACCCCGGCGGGCTCGGACGACCGCGCGGCCTGGCGCTGGTCGGACCGTCGGCGGACCCGCAGACCGGTCACCGTGACCAACGCCAGGCCGATGACCACCGCGCCGTAGACGACAGCGGCGGTCTGCAGCCCGACCCGCGCGGCGGCGAACCCGGCCAGGATCGCGGGAACGCTGTAGGCGAGGTAGCCGACGACGAAGACGCTCGACAGCAGGCCGGCCCGCTCGCCGGGAGCGACGCCGCGGGTCACCGTGGCCATCGCGCCGAGGAACGCTGCGCCGAAGCCCAGGCCGGACACCACGGCCCCGCCGAAGAACATGCCGACCGAGCCGGCCAGCAGGGAGCCGACGGTGCCCGCCACTCCGGCGGCGAACACCAGGGCGCCGCCGGCCATGGCGCGCTCGCCCGGCAGCCGACGGGCCAGGACCGAGCCGAGCGCCGCCGTCCTCTGCATGGCGATGATCAGCAGGGCGCCGGCCAGGTCGTCCTCCAGGCCGAACACCTCGTCGGCCAGCGATGGCCCGAGGGAGAGGTAGAGACCGCCCAGCGCCCAGGTCGCGACCAGGCAGGGGAGCACCAGGAGGAAATCGCGCCGTGACGCCGAGGGCACGTGCACCTGCGGGCGCAGTGAGGCCAGCGCTCCCGGGCGGCGCGGGGAGGACTCCGGGAGCAGCAGCACGCCGGCCGCCGCGATCACCAGGGCGACCGTGAGGACGCCGAAGACCCAGTCGGTGGGGGCCGCGACGAACTGGACGAGCAGCCCTGCTCCCAGTGCGCCGATGGAGAGGCCCAGCCCGGGGGAGGCGCTGTTGACCAGTGCGCCGAGCGGCCGGTCGCTGCGCTGGAAGTCCAGCAGGGCGGCGCCGAGCGAGCCGTGAGCGCCCCCATGGAGAGCCCCTGCACGACGCGGGCGGCGATCAGCCAGCCCACCCCGTCGGCGACCAGGAAGACCACCATGCCGACCGCCTGCAGGAGGAGGGCGGCGATCAGGACCGGGCGCCGGCCGATGTGGTCGGACAGTGCGCCGACGACCAGCAGGGCGGCGAGCAGGGCGAAGGCGTAGACGCCGAACACGACGGTCAGGACGCCCGAGCTGAAGCCGAACTCCTCCTGGTACACCCGGTAGAGCGGCGAGGGACACCGGAGGCCGCCAGCACCAGCAGCAGCACGACGGCGATCGACCAGAAGGCCGTCGTGCGCGACACACGGGGGACCACGACGAGTCAAGCGCCCCCTCGCGGAGCGCATTCCCCCCGAGCAGCCGGCCGGTCCAGCCCGGTCGGCGTTCCCTCACGCCTGGGCGACGTCGAACTCGGTCCACACCCGCCGACGGCCGGCCCTGGTGCGCTCCTTCGCCATTGCTGCGACGCGACGGCGCTGGTCGGCCGTGGCGACGTGGTTGACCACCGCGATCTCGGCCTCGCGGATCGCCCGCTCGACGGCGAGCTCCGCCGGCGTCGAGGGGTAGGACTCCGGCGGCTCCGGGTCCTCACCGACGTCAGCGCTGGCGTA
>JALYMS010000024.1 GCA_030773535.1 Actinomycetota bacterium
CGGGGCGGGAAGTACGTACCGCAGTAGAACGGCCGGCCGTCGGGCGTCGCGAACACCGTCATGGGCCAGCCGCCGTGCCCGGTCATCGCCTGCGTCGCGGCCATGTAGACGCTGTCGACGTCGGGCCGCTCCTCGCGGTCGACCTTGACGCAGACGAAGCCCTCGTTCATCTCCGCCGCCGTCGCCTCGTCCTCGAAGGACTCGTGCGCCATGACGTGACACCAGTGGCAGGCGGCGTAGCCGACGGAGACGAGCACCGGGACGTCGCGCTCCCGGGCCTCGGCGAACGCCTCCGCCCCCCACTCCCGCCAGTCCACCGGGTTGTCCGCGTGCTGCAGTAGGTACGGGCTGGTGGCAGAGGCGAGGCGGTTCGGCACGGCTCCTGCCTACCCTGTCAGGCCCGCTCGCGCCTCAGGGTGTGCCGCTGGTCCGCGAAGACGGTTCAGGTCGCGCCGTCCCGATCCGGGGGGCGGCCGACCTGCAGACCGTCCTGGGCGCAGCTGTCTATGACGAGTACGGCAACCTGACACTGGCCCTCCCGAAGGCCCCGGGAGATGGTGGACGTCACCGGTTACCGGACCTTCCGTCAGGTCGCGTGGGCCGGCCTCTTTCGAGGCCCACACCACGCTCGCCCTGGGCGTGCAGGCGCGGCTGCCGGTCCCGGTGTTCACGCTGGACCGGACGCCGAACAGTGGCGACACGCCCCGGCTGGTGATCGACGTCGCGCACAGCTGGTAGCACGACTCGGCGGCGGCCGACCGGTCAGCTCCTGCCTGGGGCGTCCGGCCGGCCGTCGTCGTTCCGGGGTGGCTCGATGGCCCGGGGCGCCCGCCGCAACGAGTTCAGCAGGTCCTCCCCAGGCTGCGGACCGGGATCAACCAGCTCCGAGGCGTCGTCCGGCACGCGGACGTCGTCGCCGGTCGGGTCGAAGCTCGGCGGGATGCGCTTGAGATGCGTGGTCATCGAGCGGACCAGCAGCGCGACGGCGATGAGCAGCAGCACGATGAGGAGGAGCCCGATGGGGCCGGCCTTGCCGACGTCCTCGGGGAGCTGCTGCTCAGCGGCAGCGAGGACGCCCATCGAGTTGGTCATCGGCGGACCACCACCTCGCTGCGGATGCCGGCGAACAGATCGTCCTCTGGGGGCGGCGAGTCCACCAGCGACCTGGCCAGCTCGTAGTCCTCGGTGGGCCAGACGCGCTGCTGGACCTCCAGGGGGCAGGCGAACCAGCGGCCGGCGGGATCGATCTGGGTGGCGTGGGCGATGAGCGCGGCGTCCCGTACGGCGAAGAAGTCGGCGCAGGGAACCCGGGTGGTGACCCGGTGGGACATGTCCTTCTCCGGGTCCCAGTTGGCGAGCCACTCGGCATAGGGGGACTCGGCGCCGGATTCCAGGATCGCCTCGTGCAGCGCCCGGGTCCGGGGCAGCGTGAAGCTCATCTGGTAGTAGAGCTTGCTCGGCTGCCACGGCTCACCGAGGTCGGGATAACGGTCCGGGTCACCCGCCGCCTCGAAGGCGTGCACCGAGATCTCGTGGGTCTTGATGTGGTCCGGGTGCGGGTAACCGCCGCGCTCGTCGTAGGTGGTGATCACCTGCGGGCGGAAGCGGCGGATCAGCTCCACCAGGGGGGCGGCGGCCTCCTCCAGCGGCACGAGCGCGAAACAGCCCACCGGCAGCGGCGGCAGCGGGTCGCCCTCGGGCAGCCCCGAGTCCACGAAGCCGAGGAACTCCTGCTCCACACCGAGGATCTCGCGGGCCCGGGCCATCTCCTCCCCCCGGATCTCCGGCAAGCGCTCCCAGATGTCGGGACGGTCCATCGCCGGGTTCAGCACCGACCCGCGCTCCCCACCGGTGCAGGTGGCCACCAGCACACGGGCGCCCTCGGCGACGTACTTCGCCATCGTGGCGGCGCCCTTGCTCGACTCGTCGTCCGGATGGGCGTGGACGGCGAGCAGCCGCAGCTCGTCGGGTTCGGTCACGCGCCCATTGTCCCCCGTGCAGGGAACCAGGTCGCGCACGCCTGGCGGCCTCCCCGGCGAACCCCCTGGTCACTTCCTCCGGCAGGGGGAAATGTGCTGCTCGCCACGGGCTCGTCCGGTACCGTTCCGCATCCCGGACAGGCCCCCTGATCCGGATCTCGCGTGTGTGCACGCCCGCAGACGCCGGTGTTAGCTTGGCCGGATCGACCTCCGGCCGTCCCCGCACGGAGACGGCCCCCGAGTCCCAGGAGCAACCCCCCGTGTCCACCTCCACTCACGAGCAGTCCCAGGGCGTCTGGCTGACCCAGGAAGCCCACGACCGGCTGAAGGCCGAGCTCGACGCGTTGGTGGCCGGCCGTGCGGCGATGTCGGCGGAGATCAACGCCCGCCGCGAAGAGGGCGACCTCAAGGAGAACGGCGGCTACCACGCGGCCAAGGACGAGCAGGGCAAGCAGGAGGCCCGCATCCGCCAGCTCACCGACCTGCTGCGCAAGGCGACGGTCGGCGAGCCGCCCGCTACGGCGACGAACGCGGCGCTCGGCACCGTCATCACCATCCGGTTCGAGGGCGACGACGACACCGAGAAGTTCCTGCTCGGCTCGCGGGAGATCGCCAGTACGACCGATGTCACCGTCTACTCACCGGAGTCGGCGCTCGGGTCGGCGATCATGGGCGCGGCGCCCGGCGCGAAGGTGACATACAAGGCGCCCAACGGCCGCGACATCACCGTCGAGGTCGTCGGGATCGAGCCCTTCGTCCCCTGAGCCCAGCCATGGGCGCCCGCTCCCGGCAGGCGGAGAACACCGGCTTCGTCTGCGCGCACTGCGCCGCGGACGTCCCGGCGAACACCGACGGCCACTACCGCAACCACTGCCCGTTCTGCCTCTGGTCGCTGCACGTCGACGACCGCCCCGGCGACCGGGCGAGCGAGTGCCGGGCACCCATGGAGCCGGTCGGGCTGGTGGAGAAGTCCGGCAAGGGCTGGCAGGTGGTGCACCGCTGCACGGCGTGCGGCCACCGCCAGCCCAACCGCCTGGTGCGCGACGGCGAGGCACCCGATGACCTGGACCTGGTCCTCGCCCTCCCCTGGCTCTAGAACGGCGTCCCGGGCGCGTCAGGTCTGCGGGGAGCCCGGGCGCCGGCAGGTCGCGAGGTGGATCACTCCGCCGCCGGCGAGCATCGCGCCCAGGAACCAGCCGATGCCCGCGAAGGCGCTGCCTCCCCCGCCGGTGCCGTCCGCCCAGTCCATGTCCGCGTTCACCGTCACGACCCAGGCGACCACCATGGCCAGGGTGGCGAGGTAGGACAACGCCGCAGGGAGAACGCGCCGGCGGCAGGTGACCAGGACGACGAGGGGCACCACCACGGCGCACAGCGCGAGCGGCCCCATGGCGATGACGAGCAGGCCGAGCACGGAGTCCACGGCTGCATCATCCCGACTGCCGGCCGTCGGACGGGCCCACCGTGCCGCAGTTCGCCCGATGGAGCTCTGAGCTTCCGCGCCGGCCCGGAGTGCGGGCGTTGTTCCGCCTTTGGCAGTGCTGCAGCACGCGCAATGTCGGTACAACACCCGCAGAGCGAGAGTCGCGACGTGCTCAGGTGCTGACGAGACCTCGGCGGCGGAGGAGTGGGCCCGGGTCGGCGTCCCGGCCGCGGACGGCGCGGAACGCCGCCAGCGGGTCGGCCGCCCCGCCCACCGCGAGCAGCCGCTCCCGGAAGGCGTCGCCGTTCTCCCGGCGCAGGCCACCGTTCTCCTTGAACCACTCGACGGTGTCGGCGTCGAGCACCTCCGACCAGATGTAGGAGTAGTACCCGGCCGCGTAGCCGCCCGCGAAGATGTGCTGGAAGTACGTCGTCCGGTAGCGCGGCGGAACCAGCGTCGAGGCGACGCCGGCGTCCTCCAGTGCCCGCTGCTCGAAGGCGATCGGATCGCCGATCTCCGTGTCCGGTCCGATGCGGTGCCACGCCTGGTCGAGCAGCGTGGCGGCGAGGTACTCCAACGTGCCGAAGCCCTCACCCCACAGCCGCGCCGCGTCGATCGCCTCGACGACGGAGGCCGGCAACGGCTCCCCCGTCTCGACGTGCCGGGCGTAGTGCCCGAGCACCTCGGGCCACATCGCCCACATCTCGTTGACCTGGCTCGGGAACTCCACGAAGTCGCGCGGAACGCTGGTCCCGGAGAACCGCGGATAGTTCACCGCGGAGCTCAGCCCGTGCAGTGCGTGCCCGAACTCGTGGAAGAGCGTGTTCACCTCGTCGAGCGTGAGCAGGGTCGGCTGCCCGTCGGCGGCCCGGTTCACGTTGAGGTTGTTCACCACGACCGGCGAGGTGCCGAGCAGGCGTGACTGGCGGACGAACGAGCTCATCCACGCGCCGCCCCGCTTCCCCTCCCGGGCGAAGAAGTCACCGAGGTAGAGGCCGACGCCCGAGCCCGAGGCGTCGCTCACCTCCCACACGCGCACGTCGGGGTGGTACCCGGCGAGGTGGGGGCGCGGGGTGAACCGGTAGCCGTAGAGGAGTTCGGCGGCGTGGAAGACGCCGTCCACCAGCACCCGGTCGAGTTCGAACCACGGCCGCAGGGCGGCGGTGTCGACGGCGTACCGCTCGGCCCGCACCTGCTCGGCGTAGAACGACCAGTCCCAGGCCGCCAGCTCGATCCCGTCGCGCGCGGCCGCCTCGGCCAGCACCTCTCCCTCGGCGTCGGCGTTGGCCACCGACGCGGGCACCATGGAGGCAAGCAGGGCGTCGACCGCGGCGGTCGTACCGGCGGTCGAGTCGGCGAGGACGACGTCGGCGTGCGTGTCGAAGCCCAGCAGCCTGGCGCGCTCGGCGCGCAGCTGCGCGATCCGGACCGCGACCGGACCGTTGTCGTGCTCGCCCGCCGACGCCCGGCCGATGGAGGCCTCGAACAGCCGTCGGCGCAGGTCCCGGTTCCGCAGCTTGGCCAGCAGGGGCTGGCCGGTGGGCAGGACGAGGGTGAGCAGGTGTCCCTCCAGGCCGCGGTCGGCGGCGGCCGTCGCTGCGGATGCGACCTCCTCCGGGGACAGCCCGGCCAGCTCGCCGGCGTCGTGCACGGAGACGGCGGCGGCCTCGGTGGCCAGCTGCAGGTTCTGCCCGAACGTCGTCGAGAGGGTGGACAGTTCCTGGTTGAGCTCGGTGAGCCGCGCGCGGCCCGCCTCGTCCAGCCGCGCGCCGGCCAGGACGAAGTCCAGGTGGTACCGCTCGATGAGGCGGACCGACTCGTCGTCCAGACCGCGGTCGTGCCGGACGGCGTGCACCGCGTCGATGCGGGCGAACAGGTCGGGATCGAGGCGCAGGGCGTCCGCGTGCGCGGCCTCCAGCGGCGCCATCTCCCGCTCGATCTCCCGCAGGACCGGTGTGGAGACCGAGGACGTCAGGTTGCCGAACACGGCCCAGCCCCGGTGAAGCAACCGGCCCGACCACTCGAGCGCGACGACGGTGTTCTCGAAGGTCGGCTCCTCCTCCGAGCCGATCAGCGCGGCGACCTCGGCCCGCTGCTCGGCCATCCCGGCGAGCAGCGCCTCTCGACAGTGCTCGGGCGTGATCTCGGCGAAGGGAGGGAGTTCGAACGGCAGCGGCGAGGGGTGGCGCAGCGGGTTGTCGGGGGACACGGCGGGAGCAGGCGCGGCAGTCATCGCCGTCCATCCTGCGGCACGGGCTAGCCGGGGGTGACGGCGTACCCGGCCCGCGTCAGTGCTGCGCAGACCTCCTCGGCGTGGTCGGGCCCACGCGTCTCGACGACGACGAACACCTCGACCTCCCCGATGTGCAGCTGGGACTCCGTGCGCTCGTGCTCGACCTCGAGCACGTTGGCCCCCACGGCGGCCAGCTCCGCCAGCACCGCCGCCAGCGACCCCGGCCGGTCGGGCACCCGGAGCCGAAGTGACAGGTAGCGGCCGGCGGCGGCCATGCCGTGCTGGACGACCTTGAGCAGCAGGACCGGGTCGATGTTGCCGCCGGAGATCACGGCGACGACCGGCGGCGCGAACGCCGCGGGGTCGGCCAGCACCGCGGCGACGGCGGCGACCCCGGCGGGTTCGACCACGAGCTTGGCCCGCTCGAGGCAGAACAGCAGGGCACGGGAGAGGTCCTCCTCGCTCACCGTGCGCACCTCGTCGACCAGACCGCGCACGTGGGCGAAGGTGACGTCGCCAGGCGAGGAGACGGCGATCCCGTCCGCCATCGTGGACATGCTCGTCAGCGCCACGGGGCGGCCCGCCGCCAGGCTGCCGGGGAAGGCGGCGGCGGACTCGGCCTGCACCGCGACCACGCGGACGTCGGGACGCCGGGCCTTGACGGCGGCGGCGATCCCGGACACCAGCCCCCCACCGCCGGTGCAGACGACGACGGTGGCGACGTCGGGGCACTGGTCGAGCACCTCGAGGCCGACCGTGCCCTGCCCGGCGATGACGTCGAGGTGGTCGAAGGGGTGGATGAACACCGAGCCGGTGGCCCGCGCGTGCTCGGCGGCGGCCACCAGCGGCTCGGCCAGCGTCTGTCCTCCCATCCGGATCTGCGCGCCGTAGGCACGGGTGGCCGCGACCTTCGGCAGCGGCGCCGTCTCCGGCATGAAGACGGTGGCGCGGGCGCCGAGCAGCCGTGCGGCCAGGGCGACTCCCTGGGCGTGGTTGCCGGCGCTGGCGGCGACCACCCCGCGGGCCCGCTCCTCGTCGGTCAGCCGGGAAATACGCGTGTAGGCGCCGCGGATCTTGAACGAGCCGGTGCGCTGGAGGTTCTCGCACTTGAGCCACACCGGGCCGCCGACCCGGTCGGCCAGTCCGCGTGAGTGGTGCAGCGGCGTGGTGCGGACGACGCCCTCGAGCAGCGCGGCCGCCGCCTCGACGTCCGCGCCGGTGACCAAGGGGACCTCGGGAGCTGACACGTCGACGATCTTCGCAGGCGGGAGCAACGATTCAGCGCCGCCGAGGAACGGAAACCGACGTCAAGTTCCAACGCCGTCGTACCGTGGCTGAGGTGACGGACGTCGCCTCGCGAACTTCCCCTTCTCCTGCCCCCACGACCCTCGGTGAGCTCCGCGCCGGCGGTGCTCCCTTCCGCCCGGTCAAGGCCGAGCTCCGCGCCAACCTGCTGGCCCGCCTCGGCCGGGGGCAGCCCAGCCTGCCCGGCATGGTCGGCTTCGAGGACACTGTCGTCCCTGAGGTCGAGCGGGCGCTGATCGCCGGCCACGACCTCGTCCTGCTCGGGGAGCGCGGGCAGGGCAAGACCCGGCTGATCCGCACCCTGGTCGGCCTGCTCGACGAGTGGACGCCGGTGCTGGTCGGCAGCGAGCTCAACGAGCACCCGCTGGAGCCCATCTCCGTCTGGGCGCACCGCCAGATCGCCGAGCACGGCGACGACACCCCCGTCGGCTGGCTGCACCGCAGCGACCGCTTCGGGGAGAAGCTGGCGACGCCCGACACCAGCGTCGGTGACCTCATCGGCGACGTCGACCCGATCAAGGTCGCCGAAGGGCGGACCCTGGGCGACCCGGAGACCGTGCACTACGGCCTCGTGCCGCGCACCAACCGCGGCATCTTCAGCGTCAACGAGCTGCCCGACCTGGCCGAGCGCATCCAGGTCGCGCTGCTCAACGTGCTGGAGGAGCGGGACATCCAGATCCGCGGTTACCGGGTGCGGCTCCCGCTGGACCTGCTGCTGGTGGCCAGCGCCAACCCGGAGGACTACACCAACCGCGGGCGCATCATCACCCCGCTCAAGGACCGCTTCGGGGCCGAGGTGCGCACCCACTACCCGCTGGAGCTCACCGACGAGATCCGGCTGCTCCACCAGGAGGCGCAGACCTCCTGGCGCGGACCGGCCGGCGGCAACGGCACGCTCGACGCGCCGATCGTCCCCGAGCACCTCGCGGAGATCATCGCCCGCTTCACCCGGCTGGTGCGCGAGTCCAGCCACGTCGACCAGCGGTCCGGGGTCAGTGCCCGCTTCGCCATCGCGGGGCTCGAGACGGTGACCGCCTCCGCCGTCCGCCGGGCCGCCATCGCCGGCGAGACCCGGCCGGTCGCGCGCGTCGTCGATCTCCCGGGGGTCGTCCCGTCCAGCCGGGGCAAGGTGGAGTTCTCCGACTCGGGGTCGGACGCCGACGACGGTCGGGAGGTGGAGGTGCTCGAGCACCTGCTGCGCCAGGCCACCGCCCAGACCTTCCGGGCCCGGTGCGCCGGCCTGGACCTGACCGGCCTGCAGGAGCACTTCACCGGCGGGGAGACGGTCGAGTCCGGGGAACTGGTCCCCGCGTCCGCCCTGCTGGGGCAGCTGGGGAGCATCCCGAAGCTGGCCGAGCTGCTGGGCCGGCTGGGCGTCCCGGAGGGCGAGCAGTCGGCCGAGCAGGCGGCCGCCGCGGTCGAGTTCGCCCTGGAGGGGCTGTACCTGACCCGGAGGCTGGCCAAGGACGTCGACGGCGCCCGCACGGTCTACGGCGCCTGACGTGAGCGGGCCGGGTAGGCGGGGAGGCCATCGGAGCAACCGCGGGCACCGGTACGGCCGGTGGCACGGCGGTCCGGACCCGCTCGCGCCCCCGTACGACCTCGGCAACGCCGTCGACGAGATCGGTGACTCGGTCCTGGCGGGCAGCGGCGTCCGCGAAGCGCTGCGCGAGCTGCTGCGCCGTGGCACCGAAGGTCGCCGTGGGCTCGACGAGCTCCGTCGCTCGGTGCGCGAGCGACTGCGGAAGGCCCGCTCCGCCGGGCGGATGGACGGCACCCTGCAGGAGGTGCGCGAGCTGCTGGACCGCGCGCTGGCGGCCGAGCGGCGGGAGCTCTTCCCCGACCCCGACGACGCCGCCCGGCTGGCCGAGGCGGAGCTGGACGCGGTGCCCGGCGACACCGCCGGCGCAGTCCGGGCCCTGAAGGACTACCCCTGGCGCTCGGACGTGGCGCGGGAGGACTACGCGAAGATCCAGGACCTGCTGCGCCGGGAGGTCCTCGACAGCTCGTTCGCGTCGATGAAGAACGCCCTGCAGAACGCCGGCGAGCAGGACCTCCAGGCGGTCAAGGACATGGTCGCCGACCTGTCGGCACTCATCGACGCGCACAACCGCGGCGAGGACACCGACGAGCGCTTCGCCGACTTCATGGCCAAGCACGGCTCGTTCTTCCCCGACGACCCGCAGTCGGTCGAGGAGCTCATCGACGCACTCGCCCGCCGCGCCGCCGCCCAGGAACGGATGATGGCCGGGCTCTCCCCCGATCAGCGCGCGGAGCTCG
>JALYMS010000025.1 GCA_030773535.1 Actinomycetota bacterium
CACGGCCCGGGATCCGCAGACCGTCGCCTGGCGGGAGATGGCCCGCGCCATCCGGGACGACGAGACGCTGCTCCCCGCCGTCCTCCCGATCGGCGCCGGCCTGCTGCTGGCCACCAAGCGCGCCTGAAGAAGGGCCAAAAGCACCCTTTTGGCCCTTCGAGTCAGCGCTGACCGAACAGGTACTCGGCGACGGGCTCCCATGGCCCGCCGAGGTAGCGCCACAGGCCCAGGCCACGGGCGGGCGCCGCCCACGGCACGAAGGCGGCAGTCAGCCGCTGGTGCAGCAACCGTGCGGTCGCCGGCTCGACCTTGTTCTGGACGGTCACGTGCGGGAAGTGCCGCTGCTGGTCCTGCCGGGTGAGCCACGGCTGCCACGGGGACGCCAGCTCTTCCCGCAGGTCGGCCAGGCCCGGGGAGCGGAGGGTGTACGCCACTCCCCGGCCGAGCAGCCGCAGACCGGTGACGGCCACGTCGAACGCCGGCCGCTCCGCGGCGGCACGCAGATCGGCGGAGACGGCCGCCAGGCGTCCCCCTGGCAGCGCGTGGAACAGCGTGACGTGCGCGGCGAGATGGTTGCGCCCGGGCGGGAAGTGCTCGGCGCGCAACCGGTCGAACACCCGCTGGGCGTCGTGCCCGAGCAGCATCGTGACGACGAGGGGGTCGGGCACGTCCTGACCAGTCAGACGAGATTCATGCGTCTGACTCCGCGCCTCGGTCCGCTCCTCGCTCGTTCCTCACTGCGATGCTCCCGAGGCTGTCGTCAGACGAAGGCGCGGGCGCTCTTGCCGAGGACGGTCACTCCACCCGCGCTGACGTGGTACCGCTCCTTGTCCGCCACCGCGTCAACCCCGATCCGGGCCCACGACGGCACGATCGCATTCTTGTCCAGGATCGCCCGGCGGACGTAGGCGCCCTCGCCCACGTACACGCCGTCCATGAGCACGCTGTCCTCCACACGGGCACCCCGCTCGACGCGCACGCCGGGGGAGACCACCGAGTTGTGCACCGACCCGCCACCGATGATCGCGCCGGCGCTGACCATCGACTCCTCCGCGCGCCCGCCCAGCACGAACTTCGCCGGCGGGAGCTGCGGCGGCAGCGTGAAGATGGGCCACCGGTCGTTGTAGAGGTTGAAGACCGGGGTCACCGACACGAGATCCAGGTGTGCGTCGAAGTAGGCGTCGATCGTCCCGACGTCGCGCCAGTACCCGTGATCGCGCTCGGTGGCCCCGGGCACGATGTTGGTCGAGAAGTCGTAGACGTACGCCTCACCCGCGTCGGCGAGCATCGGCATGATCGAGCCACCCATGTCGTGGACGGAGTTCTCGTCCTCGGCGTCGGTGCGCAGCGCCTCGAGCAGCGCCTCGGTGGTGAAGACGTAGTTGCCCATGGAGGCGAAGCTCTCCTCGGGGGAGTCGGGCAGGCCCGGGGGGTCGGCCGGCTTCTCGAGGAATCCACGCACCTTCCCGGCGGCGTCGGCGTCGATGACCCCGAACTCCGTCGCCTCGCTACGGGGCACCCGGAGCCCCGCGATGGTCACCCCGGCACCGGTCTGCACATGCTGGTCGATCATCTGACCCGGGTCCATCCGGTAGACGTGGTCCGCGCCGAACACCACCACGATGTCGGGGCGGGCGTCGTAGATGAGGTTCAGGCTCTGGAAGATCGCGTCGGCGCTGCCGGTGTACCAGCGCGGACCGAGGCGCTGCTGGGCCGGTACCGGGGTGATGTAGTTCCCGAGCAGCTGCGACATCCGCCAGGTCTGGGTGATGTGCCGGTCGAGACTGTGGCTCTTGTACTGCGTCAGGACGGCGATCTGACGGATCTCGCCGTTCACGAGGTTGGACAGGACGAAGTCGATGAGCCGGTAGTTGCCGCCGAACGGGACCGCCGGCTTCGCCCGGTCGGCGGTCAGGGGCGACAGCCGCTTCCCCTCGCCACCCGCAAGGACGATGCCGAGCACTCGTGGGCCGCCGCGCATGTCCCGAAACTAGCCGGTGGGCTGCTCTTCCGCGCCCTGCCGGTCCCTCATGCGCCCCCTAGGGTGACCGTCGTGCGCATCGGGATGGCAACGCGGGAGTGGCCACCGGACGTGTACGGCGGTGCGGGTGTCCACGTGGAGCACCTCGTGGCGGCGCTGCGCTCGCTGCCCGCCGGCCCGGACATCGACGTCCACTGCTTCGGGGAACCGCGCGACGACGCCACCGGGCACGTCGTCCCACCGGGGCTCCGCGGCGCGAACGGGGCGCTGCAGGCGCTGGGTGTCGACGTGGAGATGGCCGCCGCGTTCGGCGAGGCCGACCTGGTGCACACCCACACCTGGTACGCCAACGGCGCCGGCCTGCTGGCCTCGATCGTGCACGGCACTCCGCACGTGGTCACCGCGCACTCCCTGGAGCCCCGCAGACCCTGGAAGGCCGAGCAGCTCGGCGGTGGCTACCGGCTGTCGTCCTGGGTGGAACGGACGGCGTACCTCGCCGCGGATGCGGTGATCGCGGTCAGCCACGGGATGAAGGCCGACGTGCTCGACGCCTATCCCGACCTGGACCCCGGACGGGTGCACGTCGTCGGCAACGGCGTCGACGCCGACGCCTACCGCCCGGTCGACGCGCCGGACGTCGTGCGCGGGCTCGGCGTGGACCCCGACCGGCCCTACGCGCTGTTCGTCGGGCGGATCACCCGGCAGAAGGGCGTGAGCCACCTGCTCGCGGCGGCCGACCAGCTGCCACCCGAGGCCGGCTTGGTCCTCTGTGCCGGCGCCGCGGACACCCCGGGCGAGCGGCAGCAGGTCGCCGAGGCGGTCGAGGCGCTGCAGTCCCGGCGCAGCGGTGTCGTCTGGATCGAGGCGATGCTGCCGCGGGAGCAGCTGGTGCCCCTGATCACCGGTGCCACCGTCTTCGTCGTGCCCTCGGTGTACGAGCCGCTGGGCATCGTGAACCTCGAGGCCGCGGCCTGCGGGACGGCGGTCGTGGCCAGCGCCGTGGGCGGGATCCCGGAGGTCGTCGACGACGGCCGCACCGGGCTTCTCGTGCCCTACGACCCGGCCGATTTGGGGGCGTTCGAGAACGGGCTGGCCGCCCGGATTAGCGAGCTGCTGGCCGACCCCGAGCGGGCAGCCGCCATGGGGGCGGCCGGCCGCGAGCGGGTGCTGAGCGAGTTCGGCTGGCCGGCGATCGCGCAGCAGACCGTCGAGGTCTACTCGGCGGTCCTCGCTGCCCGGAGCTGATCGGTCGGCTCAGCCGGGACGGATCCGGAGGGTGTCCCCCGGCCGAACCGGTCCGCCGTCACGACGACGGCCAGAACCGGATAGCCGCCGGTCACCGGATGGTCGGGAAGGAACAGCACCGGGGCGCCGTCCGGCGGGGCGGCAACTGCACGACTTCGGCCTCGGCGGCGGGAACGGCGCCGGTCAGCTCCAACCACCGCAGCCGGGCGATGTCGGTCTGCGTAGAGAGCCGGTCGAGGACGACGAATGCGGGCGGCGGGACCAGCTACCGCTGACCCGCCACGGGCGAGCGGCAAAGAGCCGCGGAGACGGCGGCCACGGCGTCCAGGTCAGCGACCTCGACCAGCAGCGCGCGGTCGCCGCACGGCAGCACGAGAACCGCCGCGTCCGCTCCCTTGTTGGGGGGCACTCCCCATCGGCGGCCACGCGACGTGCTGACCAGCGGGGATGGGCCGCGTTCTCGCCATCCGGGGCCACCGATGGCAAGGTCTGCCAGCATGAGTGGCCCGGACCCCGTGTACAGCCGAGATCCCTTACGGTCACTCCTGCGCCAGTCCCACCTCCTTCCCGCCGATCGCCTCGGCACCGTCGTCGCCGAGCACGCCCGCATGCTGGGCGCCCTCGAAGCCGTCGTGTACCTGGCCGACTACGAGCAGCACTCACTGGTTCCGGTGCTCGGCGAGGGCGTGCCCGCCCGGTCGCCCCTGACCATCGACGACTCCGCCGGCGGGGAGGCCTTCCGGCGGGTCGACGTCGTCCGACCCCCGGTGCAGGAGGGGATTTCCCGGCTGTGGGTCCCGCTGCTCGACGGTGCCGAACGCAACGGTGTCCTGGAGATGGTGTACGGCCGATCCTTGTCGGAGGCCGACGAGCAGGAGGCGAGGAATTACGCCTCGCTCATCGCGGAACTCTCCGTGACCCGGGACGCGTACAGCGACGTGTTCGCCCGGTTGCGCCGCAGCCGTCCGCTGACGGTAGCGGCGGAGATGCAGTGGGACCTGCTGCCGCCGCTGACCTTCGCGACCGACCGGGTCGTCATCACCGGCGCGTTGGAGCCGTCCTACGAGATCGGCGGCGACACCTTCGACTACGCCGTCAACGGCGCGACTGCGGAGCTGTTGGTCCTCGACGCCGTCGGGCACGGCCTGCCGGCAGCCCTGCTCGCGGCCGCCGGCGTGGGCGCGTACCGCAACGCCCGTCGGGAGGGGCATTCCCTTCCGGATGTGGCGGCGAAGGTCGACCGCGTGATCGCCGAGCAATTCGCCGGCAGCCGCTTCGCCACAGCCGTGCTGGCCCGCCTGGACCTCGCCGGCGGCGAGCTGCGCTGGGTCAACGCCGGCCACCCGGCGCCGCTGGTCGTGCGCGACCACGAGCTGGTGTACCCACCGCTGTGCCCGTCGTCCCTGCCGCTGGGGCTCCAGCGGGGTCGGGCGGAGGAGTGCACCTTCCAGCTGGAGCCGGGTGACCGGGTGCTGCTCTACACCGACGGCATCGTCGAGGCGCGCTCGCCGGAGGGCGACTTCTTCGGCGAGGAGCGTCTCGCCCAGCTGGTCGTCCAGGCCGAAGGCGCCGGGGAGGCCCCGCCGGAGATGCTCCGAAAGTTGATGCGGAGCGTCATGGAGCACCAGGCCGGCCAGTTGCAGGACGACGCCAGCATCGTCGTGCTCGAGTGGCGCACGGGGCGGGAGGAGCGGCTGATCGTCTGACCCGCGGCAACCTGACTCTCCGGCGGCTGTGCCGGTTGCCGCGGGGGCGGACAATCAGTCGTGACCATCGCCGGGAGGTTCCGGGAGGCGCTGAGCGACGCCGAGGCACCCGGACTCACCGGGCCGGAGCTGCTGCCCGTCCGGCTGGCCGTGGCCGCCGCACGGATGCTGAAGGTGGACGGCACGGGCATCAGCGGAACCGACGCGGCCGGCGGGCGCGTACCGCTGGGTGCCAGCTCGGAGGAGGTGTCGGCCGGGAGCGGCTGCAATTCACCACCGGTGGCGGCCCCTGCATGACCGCCCAGGAGACCCGCTCACCGGTGTTCGCCCTGGACGAGGAACTGCTGCGCCGGTGGCCGCTCTTCGCCGACCTGCTCCTGGGGAGGACGGCGTTCCGCGCGGTGGTGGCGCTGCCCCTCCGGCCGGGGACCGCCGGTGACGGCGCGATGGACCTGTTCTTCACCCGTTCCCACGAGGTGACCGACCTCGACGTCTTCGAGGCGACGGCGGTCGGCGAGCTGGTGACGTCCGCCCTCAGCGAGGCCGCCGTCTGGTCGCCGGACACCGGCCCCGAGTGGCTGCACGGACCTTCGCCCCACCGCCGCGCCGCGGTGTGGGAGGCCCTCGGCATGCTCGACGTGGACCTCGGGATCGCCGCGCCCGCAGCCCTGGCCCTGATGCGGGCACACGCCTACGGCAGCGACCGCTCCGTCGACGACGTCGCCGGGGACCTGCTCACCGGCCGCCTGCACACCGCGCAGCTGCGGGAAGGCGACGGGGACTGATCCTCAGCCGCCGAGCGGGGCGACGGCGAGTCCGGCGGCCTCGACCGCCCACCGCACCGGGGCGTGATGAGCAGCGCCAAGGTCGCCTGTGAAGGCTTTGCCCAGGTCGGCGTTCAGGCAAGGCATGGGAGCAACCGCGCCGTCGACGCTCTCCGACCCCCGAACGTACCGTCGCACATGTCGACGGCGACCAGGACCGCGTGCGCCGATGCAGGAGATGATGGCGGCGCACGCACGCTGGCCGTGCACGCCGTATGCCTTCTGAGCCACTCGGTGTCTACAAGTCGCCGTGTCGACTCCCACTTACCATTACAGCTCGTATGGCATCGTGGACGCTGAGGCTCCGAAGCATCTCGCTCGGATGAGGAGGACGGCATGGTCCCCGCGGCTCGCGGCGCACTGGCCACTCCCGGGCTGCTGGAGGGTCTGCCCGACACCGTCGTCGTCGCGGACCGGGAGGGGCGGATCGCCTACGTGAACTCGGCGGTGCGGGTCCTGCTGGGCCACGACCCGGCCGTGCTGCTCGGAGAGCCGTTGCAGGTGCTCATGCCCCCACGTTTCCGCCACGGCCACGGCGCGGGCTTCTCCCAGTTCCGGGCCACCGGTCAGGGCAAGCTGGTCGGCGCGACGACGCGGGTGCCGGCCCTGCACGCCGCGGGGCACGAGATCGCGATCGACCTGACGCTGGCCCGGTTGGCCCCATCACCCGGCGAGGGGCCTGACGGCGCCCTGGTGGTGGCCGTCCTCCGCGACGCCAGCACCACGATCCTCCTCGAGCGCCAGTTCGAGGTGAGCCGATACCTCGGCGCGACCCTCCGGGTCACCGCCGCCCTCACAGAGGCGCGGGACGCCGAGGTCGCCTTCCAGCAGCTCCTGCCCACCCTGTGCGCCGAGCTCGACTGGGACGCCGCGACCCTGTGGCAGCCGGAGGGCTCCGGCGGCCCCCTCGTCCACACGGGGACGTGGACGCCGCCCGGGGCCGCCGTCCCGGCCCTGTCAGCCGACGTCCGGCGGCGGTCCTTCGGCCGCGGGGAGGGCCTCCCGGGGCTGGCCTGGCAGCAGGGCCGGCCGGTGGTGATCGAGGACCTGTGGAGCGACCCGACCTTCCTGCGCACCGATGCCGTCCGCGCCGACGTCCTGCGCACTGGCATCGCCTTCCCGGTGCTCCGCGGGGACGACCTGCTCGCCGTCTGCGAGCTGTTCTCCCACGAGATGCGTCCGGTGCCGCCCGAGCTGGTCGACGTGCTGGCCAGCGCCGGCCGGCAGATCGGGCAGTTCCTCGCCCGGCTGCGCGCCGAGTCCGAGGTCCGGGAACTCGCCGACACGCTGCAGCGCAGCCTGCTGCCCTCGCACCTGCCGGCCATCCCCGGGATCGAGCTCGCCGCCCGGTACCGCGCCGGCGCCAAGGGCGTGTTCGTCGGAGGTGACACCTACGACGTGGCATCCCTGCCCGACGGACGATGGATGGTGCTCATCGCCGACGTCTGCGGCACCGGGGCCGAGGCCGCCGGGATGACCGCCATGACCCGGCACACCGCGCGCGCGGTATCGGCCTCCGGGAGCCCTGCCGAGGTGCTCGCGGCGGTGAACGCGGCCCTGCTCAACGAGCAGGGCGCAGGCCCCCTGCGATTCGTGACGGCGTGCTGCCTCGTGCTGGAGCGCGGCCCCGACGGAGCCAAGGCGCAGGTGGCGCTGGCGGGGCATCCCCGGCCGATGCACCGGGACGCCGACGGCACCGTGTCCGAGATCGGCGCGGTCGGCCAGCCGCTCGGCATTGCCGCCGACGTCGTCTACGAGGAGGTGGGCGTCCACCTGCGACGCGGATCCACGTTCGTCCTCTACACCGACGGCGTGACCGAGGCCCGCGACGATGCCGGCGAGCAGTTCGGGGAGGCCGGGCTGATGGCGGTCCTGCGCGAGACGGCGGGACAGCCGGCCGACGTGACCGTCGAAGCGGTCGTCACGGCGGTCGGGCGGCAGCTCGAGGGGTCGCGCCACGGCGCCGACGACCACGCCGTGCTGGCCCTCGGCTGCTGACGCCCTCCATCTCGCTGGCGCCCGCCCCCGGCCGTTCCGGAATGGCCCCGCGAGCGCCGGCGCTGTACACCGTGTGTCGCCCGCGCTCTCGCCCGACGGACCGCTGACGCTCTTCGACGACGCGCCCGCCCCTGCCGTCGCGCCGATGCCCGCAAACCGGCTGCTCGACGTGGGCCGGATCTACGCCGAGCCCGCCGCCATGGCCTCGGACCGCGGCCGGGCGGTCCTCGCTCGCTTTCCCGCCGCCGAGGTCATCGAGGTGCCGTCGCACTGGCAGATCCCCGAGCTGCACGGCAAAGCCGGGAACGTCGACCGGTGGGTGCGGGTCAAGGAGGAGACCCTGGTGCTCGGGGTGAAGAAGTCGCTGTCGGCCCGGCCCAACGGCCGCTCGGCCGACTGGATCGCCCCGTCGACGGCCAGCGGGTGCGCCATGGCCTGCCGTCACTTCCCCGGACTACACGAGTCCGAAGCTGGTGCGTCCCGACACGCGCGAGAAGCGACACGCCCGTAACCGCTTGCGTTGCGGTACCGCGGCAGGTCTAGATAACAGGCGCCCCCGCCCGGACGGCCATCCGAGCGGGGACTTGATCCGCCCATCCCTACTCCCCAGGAACGAGCGAACCCATGATCGACGCTAGTGGTACCCGCACGCCCGAACGCCCCTCCGCCGCAGAACACGCCCCTTGGTGTGACGTCCCCGAACACGTCTTGGCCCGGCGGTCCAACCCCGTCTCGGGGGCGGAGTCGATCGGTTGCATCGGGCAGGTAATCGAGTTCGGCAAGATCGCCGGCTGGCTGACCGCACCGCCGGCCGGTCACCCGGTCAGCCTGATCCTCGACTGGCTCGGCGACGAGGACGGCAAGCTAACGGTGGCGGACGCCGCAGAGTTGCGCGGCCTCCTTGGTGCCCTGCTGCTGCAGGCCGGTGTGCGGTGAGCACCGCGGTCGCGCCCCACGAGCACCTGCGACCGGTTCTGCGGGTCGTACCTGACCTGATTGACCGTGTCGGCCAGCACTACGTCTGGAACGACGACACCGGGGTGCTGGCGATCTCCGGCGAACTGTTCGAGGCACTCAGGTTCGTGGACGGCGTCGTCAGCGGACGGCGTTTCGCCATCCGCCGCCCGCCGGGTTGCCCCTTCGGCTACCGGCCTACGGTCAACGACCTGGGGCTGTTGCGCCGCCGCTGAATCACAACAACTGAGCCCCGCCGTCGTCGTGACGGCGGGGCTCAGTGATGTTGGGGCGCCAGAGACAGGCATTGGTCGCACGGCCAGATGGCCAGACCGCTAGGCGGCCACGGTCCATCAATCTCATGCACCGGTGCTCCACATCGCGCCTTGTCGCGGGGCCCATCGGTAGCGACTGCGTGCGCCGTTCGCTTCTCGTGGACCGTCGGCGCGCCCATCTTCGGCCGGCTTGATAAGTCGCGGCCCCACCCGGTCACGTGCTCGTCAGTGGTCATGCGGAACAGCCTGCACCTACGCCGCCAGCCGCATCGCCCGGCGCTCCGA
>JALYMS010000026.1 GCA_030773535.1 Actinomycetota bacterium
CGGCGCGCTCCTGGCGATGCTGCCGAGCCTCGTCGGCTCGCCGGTCGCCGTCACCAGCGACGCCTCCGACTACGGCCTCGGCGCGGCGTCGGACGTCGACCTCACCGGCGGACTCGACGACGCGGGGGTGCGGCGGAGCATCACCGAGGCCGAGGCCCAGGCCCGCCTGGGTGAGCTCGCCGCCTCACGGGCCGCCCGCGCACCCAAGACCGTCGTGCCGGTCACGAGCTACCGGCTCACCACCTGCTTCTGCATGCGCTGGGGGCAGATGCACCCCGGATGGGACATGGCCGCGCCGATCGGCACCCCCATCTACTCCGCGACCGACGGGGTCGTGCTGAAGGCCGGCCGCCAGTCCGGCTTCGGCAACGCCGTCTACATCCAGGACGCCGAGGGCAACGTCCACATCTACGGCCACATGCGCTACTACGACGTCGAGGCCGGGCAGATCGTCCACGCCGGCGACCAGATCGCGAAGATCGGCAACGAGGGCTACTCGACCGGGCCGCACCTGCACTGGCAGATCCACCGCGGCGGCATGGACGGGCGCCCTCTTGACCCTGAGACCTGGCTCACGGAGCGCAAGGTCAACCCGTAGGCCTGCAACCCCGCACTGCGGTCGCTGTTCCGCCAGTGCTCGTCCTGCAGCACCCGCACTGCCGGGGAAGCACGAGCAATGCAGGGGCAGCACCCCTGCCTCGTAGCGCTGGGAGGCCCCCACGGCCTCAGGCGGGACGTCGATGAACCGCCACGACGGTGTACCGCGGGCTCACCACGGGGTCAGAGCTTGACCAGGGGTGCGTAGCGGAGGACGAGGCGCTTGGTGCCGCCGGAGCCGAAGTCGACGGTCGCCTGAGCCTTGTCGCCTGCACCGGTCACCTCCACCACGGTGCCGAGGCCGAAGGCGTCGTGGCTGACCCGATCACCCACGTCGACGGAGATGACCGCCCGGTTGCCGGCGCCGCCGCGCAGCCCGCCGGTGGACAACCCGGTCGCCGCCACCCGCGACTGCGCCGAGGAGTACCCCGTGGACGCTGGAGCGGCCTCCAGCCGCGCCCAGTGCACCGTGTCGGCCGGCAGCTCGTCGAGGAAGCGTGACGGCGGGTTGTAGGCGGGCTGACCCCAGCTGGTGCGGATCTGCGCACGGGAGAGGAACAGCCGCTGCTGGGCGCGGGTGATGCCCACGTAGGCCAGCCGGCGCTCCTCCTCCAGCTCCCGGGGGTCGCCGAGCGCGCGCAGGTGGGGGAAGACGCCGTCCTCGAGGGCGGTGAGGAAGACGACCGGGAACTCCAGGCCCTTGGCGGTGTGCAGGGTCATGAGCGTGACCACGCCGGCGTCGTCCCCCGTCACCGGGATCTGGTCGGCGTCGGCGACCAGCGACACCTGCTCCAGGAAGTCGGTGACCGTCCCCCCGGGGCTGGCCGCCTCGAACTCGGCGGCCACGGAGATGAGCTCGTTGAGGTTGTCGACCCGCCCCTCGTCCTGGGGGTCGGTGCTGGCCTGCAGCTCGGCCAGGTAGCCGGTGCGGTCGAGGATGCTCTCCAGCAGCGCGGCCGGCCCGGAGCCGGTCTCGACGAGCTCCTCGAACTCCTCCAGCATCGCGACGAACTCCTGCAACGCCTTCAGCGAGCGGGTGGCGAGGTCGGGCACCTCTGCGCACCGGCGCAGTGCGGAGGCGAACGCGATCCGCTCCCGGTCGGCGAAGGACTCGACACAGGACTCCGCCCGCTCACCGATGCCGCGTTTCGGAGTGTTGATGATCCGGCGCAGGCTGACGACGTCCGCCGGGTTGGCGACGACCTTCAGGTAGGCCAGCGCGTCGCGGACCTCCTTGCGCTCGTAGAAGCGCACCCCGCCGACCACCTTGTAGGGCATGCCGACGCGGATGAACACCTCCTCGAAGACACGGGAGGCGTTGTTGGTGCGGTAGAAGACCGCGATCTCGCAGGGCCGGGCCTTGCCCTCGTCGACGAGCGCATCGATCTGCTCGGCCACCCAGGCGGCCTCGTCGTGCTCGTTGTCGGCGACGTAGCCCTCGATCAGCTCGCCGTCGCCGGCGTCGGTCCAGAGGTTCTTGGGACGGCGGCCGGTGTTCTTGGCGATCACCGTGTTCGCGGCGCGCAGGATCCGCTGGGTGGACCGGTAGTTCTGCTCCAGCACGATCGTGGTGGCGTGCGGGTAGTCCCGTTCGAACTCGTCGATGTTGCGGATCGTTGCCCCACGGAAGGCGTAGATCGACTGGTCGGCGTCACCGACGACGCAGAGCTCGGCCTGCGGAACCGGGCCTTCGCCTGTGCCGACGAGCTCCCGGACGAGCATGTACTGGGCGTGGTTGGTGTCCTGGTACTCATCGACGAGGACGTGCCGGAACCGGCGGCGGTAGTGCTCGGCCACGTCGGGGAAGACCTGCAGCAGCGACACCGTGTTCATGATCAGGTCGTCGAAGTCCATGGCGTGCGCCTGACGCAGGCGCTGCTGGTAGAGCTTGTACGCCTCGGCGAGCACCTTCTCCGGCGCCGTCTGCGGTACGAAGCTCTCCTCGTCCACCAGCTCGTTCTTCAGGTTGGACACCTGGGTGGCCAGGCTGCGGCCGGGATAGCGCTTGGCGTCCAGGTCCAGGTCGCGCGCCACCATCGTCATCAGCCGCACGGAGTCGCCCTGGTCGTAGATCGTGAACGACGACTTCAGGCCGAGCTTGGCGGCCTCGGCGCGCAGGATCCGCACGCACATCGAGTGGAACGTCGACACCCACATCGCCCGGGCCCGGGGTCCGACCAGCGCGGCGACGCGTTCCTTCATCTCACCGGCGGCCTTGTTGGTGAAGGTGATCGCCAGGATCTCGCCGGGCTGGGTGTGCCGGGCGCCGAGGAGGTAGGAGATCCGGTGCGTGAGCACCCGGGTCTTGCCCGATCCTGCTCCGGCGACGATGAGCAGCGGGCCGCCCTCGTGCACCACCGCCTGGCGCTGCGGGCCGTTCAGGCCGGCGAGCATCCGGTCGAGCTCGCGCCCCGCGGAACCGGGCGCAGACCGCTGGAGGGCCTCCGTCCCGGGGAGCGCGTTCTGGGCACCGGGCGGGGCTTGCTGGACGCTGCGCATGACTACATCACTGTAAGCCGGACGGGTGACGCTCCCGACCGATGGGAAACGCCCGTCCCAACCGTCCCGGGCCCGGTTCATGACGCTCGTCCTGGAGCTGTGGCAGACTCTCCAACGTGCGCGCCACGATCAGCTTTTTCTACGGCCACCGGGATCCGGTGTCCGTCACCGCTGGCTGAGCACACGCCGCAATCGACGCCCCGGGCCTGCAGAGCCCCGGGGCGTTTCTCTTTTCCCGGGCTCGGCGGGCCACCATCGCCCTCCGAAGGAACGCCCGATGAATACCCTCACCGCCCTTCCTCCCGCCGAGCCGGCCGCGGACCCCGCCGATCGGATCGGTGAGCTGCGCAGCGCCATCGACTCGTGCGACGCCGAGATCATCGAACTGGTGGAGCGCCGCCTGGCCATCAGCCGTGAGATCGGCGCCCTCCGCGCCGCCTCCGGCGGCACTCGCCTGTCGCTTTCTCGTGAGCAGCAGGTGCTGTCCCGCTTCCGCGCCGCCCTGGGCCCGGACGGCGCCGCCCTCGGGATGCTGCTGCTGCGCCAGGGCCGCGGTCGTCTCTGACGGCGCCAGGACCCGGCGATGTATCAGGCCCGCCGGTCCCCTCCTCTACCGGTCGTGCTCTCCGGCGACCGCCTGCCCTCGTCGCCGCCGACCCACCGGCCGCCGGCTGCGGCCACACCCGGAGGACGACCGCCGTGTCGCAAGACCTGCCGTTCACCTACCGCCTGCCCGCTGACGTGGCGGTCCGGATCTCCGCGACGTCGGCAATCGGCCCACAAGCTGTGCCGCAGGGGGCGCAAGCCTCGACGACGCCGCGCGACGACGTACCGGATCACCGGCGATGAATGGGGAGCTGCCGGCCGCGTGGGGCGAGGAGGCCGGGGGCGGCTGAGCACACGTCCGGGACGCCGCAAAGCTCCCTGCCCTGAGCCCGCTAGCCCCGCCGATCCGGCCGTGTCGGAGGGGGAGCCACCCGGCCGGCGCCCGGTCGCCAGGTCGCCGGACGGGGCCGCGGCGTCTCTCGGCCCGGTCATCGAGGCTTCGGCGCGCACCTAGGCTCGGCGGGTGACCCCACCACTCCGCCGCAAGCCCGCCGAGCACGTCGAGCGGGTGCTGTGCGTCCTCGCCCACCCGGACGACGTCGACTTCGGCAGCGCCGGCACGGTCGCCGGCTGGACCGCGGCCGGGACCGAGGTGACCTACTGCATCGTCACCGACGGCGACGCGGGCGGCTTCGACGAGACGCCCCGCGACCGGATGGGCCCGCTGCGGCAGGCCGAGCAGCGCGCGGCTGCGGCCGCCGTCGGCGTCTCGGACGTGCGTTTCCTCGGATATCCCGACGGACGGCTGGAGCTGACCCTCGAACTGCGCCGCGACATCACCCGGGTGATCCGCCAGGTCCGGCCGCAGCGGGTGCTGACCAGTTCGCCGGAGCGCTTCTGGGACCGGATCGGCGCCAGCCATCCCGACCACATGACCGTGGGCGAGTCCACGCTGAGGGCGGTCTACCCGGACGCCCGCAACCCGTTCGCCTTCCCGGAACTGCTGGAGGAGGAGGGCCTCGAGGCGTGGACCGTGCCGGAGGTGTGGCTGGGTGCCAGCCCGCGCGCCGACCACGCGGTCGACGTCACCGACCTGGTGGAGCTGAAGTTCGCCGCCCTGAAGAGCCACGTGACCCAGGTGAGCCACATGTCCGACCTGGAGAAGTTCGTGACGGACTGGATGTCCCAGGTCGCATCCCGCTTCGGGCTACCCCAAGGCCGGTTGGCCGAGGCCTTCCACGTGGTCCACACGGCCTGAGGGCCAAAAGCGTGCTTTCGCCCCCACAACAACCGGTTGGTCGCTGCCCATCCCGTGAGTTGGTTGCGGTTCGGACAGGACCTCAGGCAGCAGGACGAGCACGTGACCGCCGTGCTGGCGCACGGGTTCGAGGCGAACCTCTCCAACCGCCGGCTGACCCTCGCGAATCTCCAGGGCCGGTCGATCGAGTACGTGGACTCGGCCGACCATGCCCTCACTAGGGTCCGGCGACGAGCCGGCTACCCCGACCGGTCGCGGGAACCGCTCACTCCCACTCGATGGTGCCGGGCGGCTTGCTCGTGACGTCCAGGGTCACCCGGTTGACCTCGGGCACCTCGTTGGTGATCCGGGTGGAGATGCGCGCCAGCACGTCGTAGGGCAGCCGGGTCCAGTCGGCGGTCATGGCGTCCTCGCTGGAGACCGGCCGCAGCACGATCGGATGGCCGTAGGTGCGGCCGTCGCCCTGCACGCCGACGGACCGGACGTCGGCCAGCAGCACCACCGGGCACTGCCAGATCTCCCGGTCCAGCTTCGCCGCGGTCAGCTCGGCGCGGACGATCGCGTCGGCCTTGCGCAGGATGTCCAGCCGCTCCTCGGTGACCGCCCCGACGATCCGGATGCCCAGACCCGGACCCGGGAACGGCTGGCGCCACACCATCGCCTCGGGCAGCCCGAGCTGGACGCCGACCTCCCGGACCTCGTCCTTGAACAAGGCGCGCAGCGGCTCGACCAGCGTGAACTGGAGGTCCTCGGGCAGTCCGCCGACGTTGTGGTGGCTCTTGATGTTCGCCGTCCCGCTGCCGCCGCCCGACTCCACGACGTCGGGGTAGAGGGTGCCCTGGACGAGGAAGTCGACGGTGTCGCCGTGCTCCTTCGCGTCCCCGACGACGTCGAGGGCGGCCTGCTCGAAGACCCGGATGAACTCGCGGCCGATGATCTTCCGCTTCTGCTCGGGATCGGACACCCCGGCCAGCGCGCCCAGGAACTGCTCCCGGGCGTCGACCACCCGCAGGTCGACCCCGGTGACCGCCACGAAGTCGCGCTCGATCTGCTCCGTCTCGCCCTCGCGCATCAGCCCGTGGTCGACGTACACGCAGGTGAGCCGGTCCCCGATGGCCCGCTGCACCAGTGCGGCGGCGACGGCGGAGTCCACCCCGCCGGACAGCGCGCACAGTGCCCGGCCCTGCCCCACGTGGGCGCGGATCCGCTCGACCTGCTCCTCGACGACGTTGGCCATGGTCCAGGTCGGCTCGAGCCCGGCGATGTCGAACAGGAAGTGCTCGAGCACCGTCTGGCCGTGCGCGGTGTGCCGCACCTCCGGGTGGAACTGCACCCCGGCGAGCCGGCGGTCCACGTCCTCGAAGGCCGCCACCGGCGCCCCCGTGGATGTGGCGGTGACGGTGAAGCCCGGTGGCGCCTGGGACACGGCGTCGCCGTGGCTCATCCAGACGTTCTGCTCCACCGGGAGCGCGCCGAACAGCCGCCCGCCGGTGGTGACGGTCAGCGGCGTGCCGCCGTACTCGCGGTCGCCGGTGTGCGCGACGGAGCCACCCAGGCTCTGCGCCATCGCCTGGAATCCGTAGCAGATGCCGAAGGCCGGCACGCCGGCCTCGAACAGCGTGGGGTCCACCTGCGGGGCGTCCGGTGCGTAGACGCTCGACGGCCCGCCGGACAGGACTATGGCCGCCGGCTTGCGGGCGACGATCTCCTCCGCGGGGACCTCCGAGGAGACGATCTCGGAGTAGACGCCCGCCTCCCGGATCCGCCGGGCGATCAGCTGCGCGTACTGGGCCCCGAAGTCGACGACGAGGACGGTCGGGAAGTCCATCAGCCGGCACTGTCCCCGTTCGAGCGGCCGCCGATCACCAGGTCCACGCGCTGGAACTCCTTGAGGTCCCGGTAACCGGTCTTCGCCATCGTGCGGGCCAAGGCCCCGAACAGGTTCGTGCGCCCGTCGGAGGTCTCCGCCGGCCCGAGGAGCACCTGCTCCAGCGTCCCCACCGGCTCCACGGGGGCCGACGTACCCCCTCGCGGCAGTCGCGGGTGCGCGGCCACCGAGTCCCACCAGATGCCGCCGGCCGGGGCCTCCGTCGCGACGCGCAGTGGCTCGCCCAGCTGGACGGCGTCGGCGCCGCAGGCCAGGGCGCGCGCGATGGCGCCGCTGGTCTCGATCCGGCCGTTGGCGATGACGTGCACGTACCGGCCGCCGGTCTCGTCGAGGTAGTCCCGCCGGGCGGCCGCGGCGTCGGCGATGGCGCTGGCCAGGGGCACCCGGATGCCCATGACGGCGTCCCCGGTGGAGAAGCTGTCCGCGCCCACGCCGACGATGACGCCGGCCGCGCCGGTCCGCATCAGGTGCAGCGCGGTCGTGTAGTTCGCCGCGCCGCCCACGATGACCGGGACGTCGAGGTCGGCGATGAACTGCTTGAGGTTGAGCGCGTCGCCCTGCGTCGTCACGTGCTCGGCCGAGACGATCGTGCCCTGGATGACCAGCAGGTCGACCCCTGCCTTGAGCGCGGCGGGCGCGAGTTGCTCGGTGTGCTGCGGGGACACGCGGACCGCCGTCGTCGCGCCGGCGTCGCTCATCTCCTTGATCCGCGCGGCGATCAGCTCGGGCTTGACCGGCTCGCAGTAGACGTCCTGCAGCAGCGACACCGGCGGGGCCGCGGACCCGGCGGCGTCGCGCAGTTTCCGGTAGACCGGCTCGGGGTCCTCGTAGCGCGTCCACAACCCCTCGGCGTTGAGGACGCCCAGGCCGCCGGTCCGACCGACGGCGACCGCCGTCGCCGGGCTGACCACGGCGTCCGAGGGACTGGTGACCAGGGGGATGCCGAACCGGAACGCGTCGATCTGCCAGGCGGTGGAGACGTCGTCGACGTCCCGGGTGCGGCGGGAGGGGACGATCGATACCTCGTCGAGGTCGTAGCCCCGCCGCGCGAAGCGGTTGAGCCCGATGTCGACGGTCTCGCGGACGCTCACGTCAGCGCCCCCGGTAGTTCGGTGCTTCGACCGTCATATGAACGTCGTGCGGGTGGCTCTCCACCAGGCCTGCCGAGGTGATCCGGGTCAGCTGTCCGCGCTCCTTCAGCTCCTCGACCGTGGCCGCCCCGGCGTAGCCCATGGAGGCCCGCAGCCCGCCGACGAGCTGGTGCACGACGCCGGCCAGCGCGCCGCGGTAGGGCACCTGCCCCTCGACGCCCTCGGGAACGAGCTTGTCGTCGGAGAGGACGTCGTCGGCGAAGTAGCGGTCCCGGCTGAACGACTGGTTGCCGCGCTTCTGCATCGCGCCCAGGGATCCCATGCCGCGGTAGGTCTTGTACTGCTTGCCGTTGACGAAGACGAGCTCGCCCGGCGCCTCCTCGACCCCGGCGAACAGCCCGCCGATCATGACGGTGTCGGCGCCGGCCACGATCGCCTTGCCGATGTCACCGGAGTACTGCAGCCCGCCGTCGGCGATCACCGGCACGCCGGCCGGGCCGGCGGCCAGCGAGGCCTCGTAGACCGCGGTGAGCTGCGGCACGCCGACGCCCGCGACGACGCGGGTGGTGCAGATCGAGCCGGGCCCGACGCCGACCTTGACCGCGTCGGCACCCGCGTCGACCAGCGCCTGCGCGCCGGCCCGGGTGGCGACGTTGCCGCCGACCACCTCGACGCCGTCGTCCCCACCGAAGTCCTTCTTCACCCGCGCCACCATGTCGAGCACCGCACGCTGGTGGCCGTGAGCGGTGTCCACGACGAGCAGGTCGACGCCGGCCTCGACGAGCAGGCCGGCCCGCTTGTAGGCGTCCTCGCCCACGCCCAGCGCGGCGCCCACGACGAGCCGGCCGTCGGCGTCCTTGGTGGCGTACGGGTACTGGTCCCGCTTGACGAAGTCCTTGACGGTGATCAGCCCGCGCAGCCGGCCGGCGCCGTCCACCAGCGGCAGCTTCTCGATCTTGTGCTCGCGCAGCAGGGCGAGGGCGGTGTCCGGGTCGACGCCGACCGGGGCGGTCACGAGGGGCATCGGCGTCATGACGTCGCGGACCAGGCGGTGCTGGTCGGTCTCGAACCGCATGTCCCGGTTCGTGACGATGCCCAGGAGCACTCCGTCCGCGTCGACGACCGGAGCGCCGGAGATCCGGTAGCGGCCCGACAGCGCGTCCACCTCGGCCAGGGTGTTGTCCGGCGAGCAGGTGACCGGGTTGGTCACCATGCCGGCCTCCGAGCGCTTGACCAGGTCCACCTGGCCGGCCTGCTCCTCGGCGGCGAGGTTGCGGTGCAGGACTCCCGCCCCGCCCGCGCGGGCCATGGCGATCGCCATGCGGGCCTCGGTCACCGTGTCCATGGCGCTGGAGAGCAGCGGGACGGCGATGCGCAGGCGCCGGGTCAGCCGGCTGCTGGTGTCCACCTCGACGGGGACGACGTCGGAGGCGCCGGGGACCAGCAGGACGTCGTCGTAGGTCAGCCCGAGGCGGGCGAACTTCGCCGGGAGCTCGGGGACGGAATCGAGCTGCATGTGCTCCGGCTGCTGCTGCATGGCCACCTTCGGCGAATCGGTCGGGCTCCGGTCGGCACCCTCGCCGGGCGCGGGAAGACCGCACCCGATCGTAGGCGGCGGTGCACAACGGCGGTGCTCTGCCCGTCCGGCCGTTACCGTGGAGACGTGACTCCGTTCGACGACGCCTCCGGACCCGAGTTCGGGCCCGCCGACTCCGCCGCCCCCCCACCGCTGACGATGGAGGAGCGCGCCGGCGTCCTCGACGACCTCGCCGAGCTCGAGGTGTTCCGCACGCTGCTCGAGCCGACCGGCATCAAGGGGATCGTCGTCGACTGCCCGGACTGCGAGGAGGAGCACCACGTCGACTGGGCGCTGATGCAGGCCAACCTGCGGCAACTGTTGGACGAAGGGCAGACCGGCCGGCACGAGCCGCCGTTCGACCCCGACCCCGACGACTACGTCAGCTGGGACTACGCCAGCGGATACGCCGACGGGATGACCGCAGCAGCCGAGCGGGACGAGCCCACCGGCCAGCACGGCGGCGGCCGCCACGCCCGCGACTGAGGAACAGTCGAGATTCGCCTGAGGGCGGTCACCCCGACTGGGATGACCGCCCTCAGGCGAATCTCGGTACTCACGCGGACCTGTCATGCCGAGTGGGCCCTGGAGGGCTCCGCGCAGGCGTGACGCAGCGGCTCAACGCCGCAGGGGGACGGCCGGTGGCCGCGGTGCGATCCGGAGGATCGCAGTGTCATCACCTCAGGTCATGATGCCGCGGCGGAAGCCGGTTGCGACGGCCTCGGCGCGGTCCTTGGCGCCCAGCTTGCGGAACAGCCGCCGGGCGTGGGTCTTGATCGTGTCCTCCGACAGGTAGAGCTCCCGGCCGATCTGGGCGTTGCTCTTGCCCTGGCTCATGCCGCTGAGCACCTGCATCTCCCGCATGGACAGCGCAGCGACCGGCGTCGCCTCGCGAACCGTCGAGCGCACGGTCGTGGGCGCCAGACCGTTCAGCGGAGCGGCGCCGCTCCAGGCGGGCACCCCTCCGGCCGAGGCCTGCTGCGGAATGCGGGCGCCGTCGGCGCGCAGGCCGACACGGGACAGGCCGAGGCCCATCTCGATGGGGCTGGCGTCCCAGCGCAGGTAGCCCCGCGCCCCGAAGGCGACGGCTGCACGGACGCTCTCCGCGTCGTCGGGCGCGCCGAGCACGAGGACCGGCAGACCCGGGTGGGCGCGCAGCGCCTGCGTGGCCGCACTGAGCCCGGTGTCCACGGCCCGCTGCGTGCCCACGATGAGCACGTCGGGCATGCGGCTCGCCAGGCGGGACATCAGCGAAGCGGCGTCCCCGACGACCTCGACCCGGCCGACGAACGGCAGGGCCACCAGCCGCGAGGCGACGTCGTCCCGGACCCGCCGGCGCTCGTCGTACACCCACACGTTCGTGGTGCCGCTGCCCGGCCCGCGCATCCTGTCGTCGATCACGCCTGCTCCTCGCTCCGCCCGGCGAAGGAGCCGCCGGGTCCGAACCGGTCCGGGAAGGCCCGACCGGGTGCCGCTCGGGTGGGGAGCCCCCACCCGGGAGCACCCACCTCTGCGCTGGTCGCGCCGCGGTTTCCGGGTCTCTCCTCTCCCGGATACGGCACGCTGGGTTTCCACCTTGATCGACTCCGCGGGGGGACAACAGCGGCCCTCACCCCCGGGGGTGAGGGCCGAAGACGGCAGATCGGCGCGAAAAGTTGCGATCACGACGTGTTTGACCATGTCGGGCCTCGGGCACCGGCCCCTTGCAGCCGGACAGCCCCCTCTCCGGCTCATCCGAGCCCTGGAGGAGAGATGGCCGACATTCGAAGGCTCCCGACGCCGGTCGCCGAGGTCTGGGACTGGCAGCTCCACGGTTCCTGCCGTGGCGAGAACACGTCCCTCTTCTTCCATCCCGATGGTGAGCGCGGCCCCGCCCGGGCCCGGCGGCAGAGCGCGGCCAAGGCTGTGTGCGCACGGTGCCCGGTCATCGACGCCTGCCTCAAGCACGCCCTGTCGGTGCGCGAGCCCTACGGCGTCTGGGGCGGCATGAGCGAGGAGGAGCGGGCCCGGCTGATCGCCGCGGAGCCCGCCGCCGTCGCGGCAGGGGTCTGACACCCCCACGAACGCCGAGAGGGCCCGGTCCAGAAACCTGGACC
>JALYMS010000027.1 GCA_030773535.1 Actinomycetota bacterium
ACTGCAGCGACTCGTGGAGGATGTCCGGGGTGTTCACGAAGAAGTTCGGCCGCATGTAGGAGCAGTTCTCGGCCAGCTCGCGGCCGTAGTCCTCGAGCTCGGTCCGCTCCGTTCGCCAGGTGAAGTAGGTGTAGGACTGGGTGTACCCGATGCGGGCCAGCTGGTGCATCATCGCCGGCCGGGTGAAGGCCTCGGCGAGGAACAGCACGTCCGGATCGCTCTTCTTGACCTGCCAGATGAGCCAGTGCCAGAAGTTCAGCGGCTTGGTGTGCGGGTTGTCGACGCGGAAGATCCGCACCCCGGCGTCGATCCAGACGCGGATCACACGCAGGCACTCGGCGTAGATGCCCTCGGGGTCGTTGTCGAAGTTGATCGGGTAGATGTCCTGGTACTTCTTCGGCGGGTTCTCGGCGTAGGCGATCGTGCCGTCGGGCTTGGTGGTGAACCACTCCGGGTGCGACTGCACCCACGGGTGGTCCGGCGCGGCCTGCAGGGCGAAGTCGAGCGCGATCTCCATCCCCAGCTCGCGGGTCCGCGCCACGAACTCCCGGAAGTCCTCCATGGTGCCCAGCGCGGGATGGACCGCGTCGTGCCCGCCCTCGTCGCTGCCGATCGCCCACGGCGAGCCGACGTCCTCCGGGCCGGGCGTGAGCGTGTTGTTGGGCCCCTTGCGGTTCACCTTCCCGATGGGGTGGATCGGCGGGAGGTAGACCACGTCGAAACCCATGTCCGCGATGGCCGGCAGCCGCTCCTGGGCGGTGGCGAACGTGCCGTGCGTCGCGACTCCGCCGACCACGGCACCTTCCGAGCGGGGGAAGAACTCGTACCAGGAGCCGTACAGGGCGCGCGGGCGGTCGACCCAGACCTCATAGCGGGGTGAGCGGGTCACCAGTTCGCGGACCGGGTTGGCGTGCAGATAGGCCTGCAGTTCGGGGGCGAACGCCGGCGCGATGCGGGCGGCGAGGCCCAGCGACGTGTCCCGCAGCGCGGCGGCCGCCTCCTTGACGGCGGTCCCGTGGTCGCCGTCCGCCCCCGCGGCGACCCGGTCCAGCAGGCGGGCACCCTCCTCCAGGTCGTTGGCCAGCTCCCCGGCTCCCTGACCGGCGTCGGCCTTCACCTCGACGGCGTGGTGCCAGGTGGCCAGCGGATCGCTCCACGCCTCGACGGTGAAGGTCCACAGCCCCTCCCGGTCGGGCACCACCGTGGCGAGCCAGCGGTCGGGCTCCGGGGGGAGCTTCGCCATGCGCACGAAGGGGCCGGCCGGGTCGCCGTCGCCGGGCCCAGTCCACACGACGTTCGCGGCGACGGCGTCGTGACCCTCGCGGAACACCGTGGCGGTGATCGGCACGTGCTCGCCCACCACCGCGCGGGCCGAGAAGGAGCCGCAGGACACGACGGGGGCGACATCGGTGATCCCGAGACGGAGGTCAGCGCGGCCGGTCATTGCGGCAACGCTATCGACATCGTTCCTGGCCAGCACATCGGCTCCGCGCCGGTAGTTCCCGGTGGTCCCGGACCGCGACGAGCCGCGCTCGGCCATGGACGGGATGGGCGGTACGTGGGAACGCCTGGTGACCATGGGGCTCCTGCCTCGATCCGTTCGCGAAGTGACGTGGTGCACGGGACGGTGCGGTTAGTCTCGCTCGGTGCGCGCACTCCGTCGATTCACCGTCCGAGCAGCTCTCCCGGAGCCGCTGACGCCCCTGTCCCAGCTCGTGCGCAACCTGCGGTGGTCCTGGCACGCCGAGACGAGGGACCTGTTCGAGGCGCTGGACCCGGCCCTGTGGCAGAGCTGCGGAGGCGACCCGGTCAAGGTGCTCGGTGAAGTCTCCGCCGAACGGCTGGCGCAGCTGGCGAAGGACCGCCGCTTCGTGCGCCGCCTCCAGGACGCGGTGGACGACCTCGAGGAGTACCTGAGCACGCCGCGCTGGTACCAGAAGCTCGGTGCCGAGGCGCCGGCCAGCATCGCCTACTTCTCCGCGGAGTTCGGGATCACCGAGGTGCTCCCGCAGTACTCCGGCGGCCTGGGCATCCTCGCCGGCGACCACCTCAAGGCGGCCTCCGATCTCGGGGTCCCGCTGATCGGCGTGGGGCTGCTCTACCGGGCCGGCTACTTCGCCCAGGGCCTGTCCGCCGACGGCTGGCAGCTCGAGCACTACCCCTCCCTGGACCCGCACGGCCTGCCGATCAAGCTGCTCCGCCAGGCCGACGGTTCGGCCGCCGTCATCAACGTGCCACTGCCGGAGGGCCGCACGCTGCACGCCCACGTGTGGCGGGCCCAGGTCGGGCGCGTCACCCTGCTCCTGCTCGACAGCGACATCGAGGAGAACGCCCCCTCGGAACGCGTGGTCACGGACCGGCTCTACGGCGGCGACGAGGACCACCGGCTGCGTCAGGAGATGCTCCTCGGCATCGGCGGCGTCCGGGCCCTGCGGGCCTACTGCCGTCTCACCGGCACGCCGGCCCCGGAGGTCTTCCACGCCAACGAGGGGCACGCGGGCTTCCAGGGGGTCGAGCGGATCCGTGAGCTCAGCGAGGCGCACTCCCTGGCCTTCCCCGAAGCGCTGCAGGCGGTACGCGCCGGCACGGTCTTCACCACGCACACCCCGGTACCCGCGGGCATCGACCGTTTCCCGAAGGCGCTGATCGAGCGCTACTTCGCCGGCTTCGGTGTGCCCGTGCAGGAGCTGCTCGTGCTGGGCGCCGAGGAGGACCCGTCCAAGTTCAACATGGCCTACATGGGGCTGCGGCTGGGCCAGCGGGCCAACGGCGTCAGCCAGTTGCACGGCCACGTCAGCAGGGGCATGTTCAACAACCTGTGGCCGGGCTTCGACGAGCGCGACGTGCCGATCGGGTCCATCACCAACGGCGTGCACGCCCCGACGTGGACCGCGCGCGAGCTCATCGAGATGGGCTCCCAGACGTCCAGCCAGGGTGATCCCGTGGAGGTGGACGGTCCGGTCCACTTCGACGGCGTCGACCGGATCGCCGCCGCGGACCTGTGGAGCATCCGCCGGACCCTGCGCTCCCGGCTCGTGGAGGAGGTCCGCCGGCGCCTCCGCGACACCACGCTGTCCCGCGGCGCCACCGAGGCCGAGGTCGGCTGGACCGAGACGGCGTTCGACCCCGGCGTCCTGACCATCGGCTTCGCCCGGCGCGTGCCCTCCTACAAGCGCCTGACCCTCATGCTGCGCGACCCCGAGCGGCTCAGGGCACTGCTCCTGGACCCGGAGCGCCCGATCCAGCTGGTGATCGCCGGCAAGAGCCACCCGGCCGACGACGGCGGCAAGCAGCTCATCCAGCAGATGGTCGCCTTCGCCGACGACCCGCAGATCCGGCACCGGATCGCCTTCCTGCCCGGGTACGACATCGGCATGGCCCGCTACCTCTACTGGGGATGCGACGTGTGGCTGAACAACCCGCTGCGGCCGCTGGAGGCCTGCGGCACCTCGGGGATGAAGGCCGCGCTCAACGGCGGGCTCAACCTCTCCATCCGCGACGGCTGGTGGGACGAGTGGTTCGACGGTCAGAACGGCTGGGCCATCCCGACCGCGGACGGCGTCGCCGACCCCGACCGGCGCGACGAGGTCGAGGCCCGGGCCATCTACGACCTCCTGGACACGCAGGTCCTGCCGCGGTTCTACGAGAAGTCGCGCAACGGCATCCCCGCCCGCTGGGTGGAGATGGTGCGGCACACGCTGCGCGAGACCGGTCCGAAGGTGCTCGCCACCCGGATGGTGCGGGACTACGTCCAGCAGCTCTACGTCCCGGCGGCCGGTTCGGCGCGGTCGATGGCGGGCGAGGGCTACGGCCCGGCCCGCGATGAGGCCGCCTGGCGGTCGCACCTGCTGCACAACTGGCACGACGTCCGAGTCGCCCACGTGGAGGCGACCGGCGGGGGCGAGACCCCGCAGATCGGCTCCACCCTGGACCTGCGCGCCGAGGTCGAGCTGCCGAACCTGGCCCCGGCGGACGTCGAGGTGCAGGCCGCCTACGGTCGGGTGGACGACGCCGACGGCTTGCACGACGTGACCACGGTCCTCATGCGACACGAGCACACCGAGGGCTCGCGCCACTGGTTCACCGCCACGCTTCCGCTCGAGCGGACGGGCGCGTTCGGCTACACGGTGCGGGTGCTCCCGCACTCCGCGCGGATGGCCGACCCCGCGGAACTCGGCGTCGTGACGAGCGCGTGACGCGGTAACTTGAGACACTTCACCCACGCGGGCCCCAGCTGTACGCCTGACGACCCCGCCGCCCCGGCGTGGCGGTCTCCCGAGACCGCCCACACCGGGCATTGATCACTAGGCTGGATGCCATGCCTGACCGCTGTGAAGTCCTCCCCGGAGACTCCGTCGTCGCCCGCCACGGCGGCGGGCTGCTGTGGGTCGACGCGCCCGGCTCGCCCGCCCTCGTGGCGGCCCTGCACGCCTGCCTGGGCGTCACCGGACCGGGCGCGGACCGCGTCCTGTCCGCGGTGGCCGGTCAGGTGGGTTCGCTGGCCAACGGGGCTGCGTCCTTCGCGCTGGTGCTCTCCGACACCTCCGAGGGCGCCGGGACCGGCGTCGCGCTGTGGTCGGGCAAGGGGCAGCCGGCCGTCGACGGCGTCCCGGTCTCCGGTTCGTCGTCGGTGGAGGGCTGCACGCTCGCCTCCGGCTTCCAGCTCGGCCAGACCCTGTACGTCGGACCGGGGCAGGCGGCACCCCAGATGCCGCCGGGCGTCGCCTACGACCTCGTCGAGGGAACGGTCCCCGGTTCGGGCGCGATGCTGCAGCTCGCAGCAGCGGCGCCCTCGTCGTCGTCGGCCGTGCCCCCGGCGACCGGCGGCTCGTCGTCCCTGGGCTCGTCCTCCTCGGGATCCGGTGCCGGAATCGGCTCCGCCCGGGACCTCCCGGCCGAACAGCCGGCCTCCGGTGAGCAGACCGCGTTCTGGCGGCCCGACACCGCGTCCGCGCCGGTGCTGCGCTTCGACGACGGGATGGTCGTGACCGTCGACGAGGACCTCGTCCTGGGCCGCCGGCCCGACAGCCACGAGCTCGTCACCGCCGGCAACGCGCGCCCGGTACCGATCGCGGACACCCAGAACGTGCTCTCGTCCGCCCATGCCGCTCTCCAGCGGTCGGGCCGCGAGGTGTCGCTGGTCGACCTGGGATCGCTCAACGGCACGCACGTCGCCGGCCCCGAGGCCACCGAGTGGACCCAGCTCGAGCCCGGTGTCGCGCACCCGCTCTCCGACGGCGACCGCCTGCTCCTGGGCTGGACGGTCATCACCTTCGAGCAGCCCGCCGACTGAACACCTCGACGAAGTGCGCTGAGGCCCCGTTCCGAGTTCTCGAACGGGGCCTCAGCGCTCTTCATCGTGTACGTGCCGCTCACTCCGCGGCGACGGACATGGCACCTGCGAGGAGGTGTTCGGGCTCACGGCCGCGCCGCCTGCCCTCACCGGGTACGCCGGTACAAGGCAGCCAGTGTGCGCTGGCGCGTGAGGCCCTCGCGGCCTCTCACTCTTCGGCGACCGCACCGCCATCGCCGTGACCGGGTGACGGGAGCCGGCTCAGGACGGCCCGCGCCGGAGCGCCGTCGGCGCCGGGGATGCGCAGCGGCAGGCAGGTGAGTCCCCACCAGCCCGGTTCGACGGCCCGGAGGTCGAGCGTCTCGAGGATGGTGACGCCGGCACGGAGGAACACCTCGTGGGTGGGGGCCGGGTCGTGGTAGGGGGCGATGGACAGGTAATCGATGCCGACGAGTCGGATGCCCCTCTGGACCAGCGCCGTCGCGGCGTCGGGAGCGATGGCCACGAATTGGTCGATGAAGGTCGGCGCGTTCCACAGTGCGGAGTTCGACGTCTTGAACAAGATCCGTGTCGCCTCGTCCGGGATGTCGACGCGGCGCAGCGCCGTGCTGTCGATGTCGCCGTCGACCCCGGTGGCATCGGCCACCCAGGCCGGCCCGATGAGCGTCTCGATCGAAATCGTGTCGACGCCGGGCTGGTCGTCGATGAAGTGCACCGGCGCGTCGACGTGGGTTCCGCAATGCAGTGAGCAGGTCAAGGATGAGACGTTCGCCGGGTCGCCGTGCGCCCGGAGCTGCTCGCGCCGGACCGCGAGGTCGGTGTCGCCGGGGTACAGCGGCACCAGGCCGGGAACGAGCGGCACGGTCACGTCGACGTAGCGGGTCACCTCGACGGGCTACCCGTCCGCGTCAGTGGTGACTCGCCCCCGGCAGAGGTCGTGGCATACCTCGCGGCCGTGGTCCTTGGGCAAGAAGAGGAGTGGCCCGACTCCTTGCACAACTCGATCCGCACGTCGCTGCCGCACCTTTCCATAGGCGTTGATGTCGCTGCATGAACAGGTGTTCGGTAGCTACGCCGGGAGGGCGAGAATCGGCGCGTTGCTGGAATCGATAGCCACGCGGAAGCTCTTGTTTTCCGTTCCGAATGGGTTGTCGGTTAGTCCTACGTGTCGAGCCCCAGATCTTCCTGCTTGACCATCCTGCTGGGTATATGGACGCTGGACCGCATGGCTACAAAGACCACCACGGTGCTCGTCGATGACCTCACTGGTGAGCCTGTCGACACCACCGTCCGCTTCGCGCTGGATTCCCGGGAATACGAGCTGGACC
>JALYMS010000028.1 GCA_030773535.1 Actinomycetota bacterium
ACTCCCCCACGCCACGTCATGGTGAGCACGCACCGGGACCAGCGGGACGAATACCTCGACGGCTTCTGGCCGCAGGCCACCAGCCAGGTCGACGGGCTGCGGCACCGTCGGCACCATGCGCACGGCTTCTACAACGGGGTACCGGACGAGGACGTCGTCGTCGGCTCACCGTCGATCGGCGTCAACTGCTGGGCCGACCGGCCGATCGTGGGCAGGGGGATGCTGATCGACGTATGCGGCTTCCGAGCCGCCAGCGGGAGGTCGATCGATCACGAGGCGGGTGAGCATCTCGATGTGGATCTCCTCGACGACACGCTCGCGTGGCAGGGTTCGGCTCTGCGACCGGGGGACTGCGTCCTGATCCGCACGGGCTGGACCGACTGGTATCTCCAGCAGGACCGCGCCCGACGCGAGGACATCTGCCGCACGAAGGTGTGCACGGGGATGGAGCAGGACGACGACACCCTGGCCTGGCTCTGGGACCACCGGGTCGGGCTCGCCGCCGCGGACACCTTTGCCTTCGAGGCGCTACCGGCTCGCGCCGATTCCCCCTTCGGCGGAGACACCGACGCCGGGATGATGCACCAGGACCTCATCGCCCTCCTGGGGCTTCCACTCGGCGAACTCTGGCGACTGAGCGAGCTCGCCGAGGACTGCGCAGCCACCGGGTCCTACGACAGCCTGCTGACCGTCAAGCCACTCAACCTGACAGGAGGCGTCGGCTCCCCCGCCAACGCCGTCGCCATCCGCTGACCACGCGGTGCCCTTGCCGCGACCGACCCTCCGAGGTGCGCCATGACCGACAGGCAAGAGACGATCACCGACGCCGGGGAGGAGCAGGTCGATACGGGCCGGATCTGGTACTCGTCCCTCAGCAGGCGTGAACGCCGCACCTTCTGGGGCTGCTTCAGCGGCTGGGCAACCGATGCCTTCGACGTCCAGGTCTACAGCCTCGCCATACCGGTCCTGACCAGCATCGGGTTCCTCTCCGGCACCGCCGAGGCCGGGCTCATCGGCACTGCCGCACTGCTGAGCTCGTCGGTCGGGGGCTGGCTGGCCGGCGTCCTGTCGGACCGGATCGGTCGCGTGCGCACCCTCCAGCTGACCATCCTGTGGTTCGCCTTCTTCACTGGCCTGTCCGGGTTGGCCATGAACGCCGACCAGCTGCTGGTGGCGCGAGCGCTCATGGGGTTCGGCTTCGGAGGGGAATGGGCAGCCGGTGCCGTGCTTATGGGCGAGACCATCCGGTCTCGCTACCGGGGTCGGGCCCTCGGGGCCGTGCAGTCGGGCTGGGCCATCGGATGGGGGGTGGCAGTGGTGGCCTCCACGCTCGTCTTCGCCTCCCTCGATCCCGAGATCGCATGGCGCGTGCTGTTCTTCCTGGGGCTGCTGCCCGCGCTGCTGGTGGTCTTCCTGCGACGGCACGTCCCCGAGCCGGAGGTCCGGACCGCCGCCGCGACCGGGCAGACGGCACCAGGCGGAGGTGGGAACTTCCTGGGGATCTTCGGGCCCGGACTCCGCAAGCGCACCGCCATCTGCGCCCTGCTCTGCATCGGCGCGCAGGGCGGCTACTACTCGCTGGTCACCTTCCTGCCCCATTTCCTGGCCAGCAGCAGAAACCTCAAGATCTACGCGCTGGGCGGAACCTTGGCGCTGGTGATCGCCGGCGCCTTCGCCGGCTACCTCTTCGGTGCCTGGTTGACGGACAAGATCGGTCGCCGGCCGATGATCGTCAGCACTGCGCTGGCCGCTTTCCTGATCGTCCTGCCGATGACCGCGCTGGACCTCCCGACCGGAGTGTTCACCGTCCTGTGCTTCCCGCTCGGGTTCTTCGCCTCCGCGTACCTGAGCACCATGGGCTCCATGCTCGCCGAGCAGTTCCCGACGCCGGTGCGGGGCTCCGGCATGGGCTTCTCCTACAACTTCGGCCGTGGGATCGGCGCGCTCTTCCCCTTCTTCGTCGGCTACCTCGCCGAGGTGCTGGGCCTCGGCGTGTCCATCGCGGTCTTCGCCGGACTGGCCTACGGCACGATGATCGTCGCGGCTCTGCTGCTGAAGGAGACGCGCGGAGTCGAGCTGGCCGAGGTATAAGCCCCGACGCCTTCGACCCTTCGGCCGCCACCCACGCCCGTGCAGGGGACCGTCAGCCGAGGGCGCCGAGGAACGCGTCGGTGACGCCCACCGCGGCGCTGCTGGACTGCCCGCCCTCCACGAGGACGGAGAAGGCGAGGTCGCCGGCGGGACCGGCCGACTGGTAGCCCATGAACCAGCCGTGCGCGTCGGGCGGGGTGTTGCTGCCGTACTCGGCCGTCCCCGTCTTCCCGTACACCTCACCGCGGTCGGCCAGCGCGGTCGCCGTTCCGGAGAGGACGACCTGCCGCATCATCGGCCGCAGCCCGTCGAGCACCGCCTGTCCCGGCCCGGCGGGCGCAGCGCCGGAAGGCTCCGCGCCGACGACCTCCACCGGCGCAGCAGGGGTGCCGCTGGCGATCCCGGCGGCCACGAGGGCCAGTTGGGCGGGGCTCATGAGGACCTGTCCCTGGCCGATCGCATTCGCGGCCTTGGTGGTGCCGGTGCTGTCCGAGGGGACCGTGCCGCTGAAGATGTCCACCGGGAGCTGCCAGTCGGTGCCCACGCCGTAGGAGGCGGCCGCCTCGGCCAGGGCGCCGTCGGGGAGGGGGAGCGCCTGCTGGATGAAGGTCGTGTTGCAGGACTGGGCGACCGCCTCGGTGAACGGGACCGTGCCGAGGTCGAACTGGTCCTGGTTCTCGAACTCCCTGCCCTCCACCATCGTGGTGCCGGGGCACGGAACGGGGCTGTCAGGCGTCAGACCGCCGGCCGCGAGAAGGGCCGTGGCGGTGATCGTCTTCATGGCCGACCCGGGAGGGAACTGGCCGGTCAGCGCATTTCCGGCGTCGGCGGGCTCGTTCGAGGCCACGGCCAGGATCTCCCCCGTCCCGGGCCGGACCACGACGAGGTGGGTGGGCAGGGTCTGCCCGGCCGTGGCCGCGTCGGCGGCGTTCTGCACCGCCGGCACGAGCGGCGTCTGCAGCGGGGTACCCGGCTCGGGTGCCACCGCGGCGACCTCGACGCCCTCGTCGGCGAGAGTCTCGTCGGTGGCCACGACGGAGACGGTGAAGCCCGGGGTGCCGGCGAGCTGCTCCTGGAAGGCCCGCTGCAGGCCGGACAGGCCGAGCTGGTCACCCGCGGCATACCGCGGCGCCCCCTCGTCCTGCGACTCCTCGATCACCTCCGCCGTCGCCGCCCCGACCCGGCCCAGGAGCGCCTCGGCGAAGCGGGCACTGGGCGCAAGCAGCCGGGTGGTCACGGGGAAGACGGCACCCGGGAGGTCGAAGACCTGGGCGCGGATCTTCTCGAAGTCCGGGCGGCGCAGCGTGATGACCGGGACGAACTGTCCCGCGGGGGCGCCCTGGACGTCGGCCACGATGTCCTCGGCCGCGACCCCGGTGGCCGCGGAGAGCGCCCCAGCCAGGGCAGGCAGGTCGGTGACCTGGGCGGGATCGACGCCCACGTTGACCACTTCGGTGGGGGTGAACAGGGGGGCCCCGGCGGCGTCGGTGATGGGAGCTCGTTCCGGCAGGCTCCGGGTCAGCTCGAGGTGCTGACCCTCGCCCAGTTCGGGATGGACCACGGTGGGCGCCGCCAGGACGCGCCAGCTGTCCCCGGCCTGCTCGAGGGCCAGCGACGCGTCGTAGGTCCAGTCGGGGGCGACCGAGAGGTCCCAGGTCGCGCTCCAGGCCACGGTCGCCCGCTCGTCGTCCACGGTGACCTGTCCCAGCTCGGGCGTGAGCCGGCCGCCGGGAAGGTCGGCCGCGGTCTGCTCCAGCAGCGCCGTGGTGATCTGCGCGTCCGTGGTCGCGTTCGCTGCGGCCGCCACGTCGCCGTCGGCCCAGCTGGCCAGGAACGCCTCCGCGCTCGCGCGGACGTCCTCCTCGGAGCTGCCCGAGCAGGCCGCCAGCACCGGAACGGTCAGGAGCAGGCTGACGGCCAGCGCGGGGCCACGTCGTGTCCGCACGGCACCAGCCTGTCAGACCGGGCCGCGGGGCTAGAAGAGCACGCTGGCGTACTGCCCGACTTCCCGGAAGCCGACCCGGTGGTAGGCGGCGCGGGCCGGGCCGTTGAACCCGTTGACGTACAGACTGACGACCGGTGCGAGGACCGCGCGTGCGTACTCGACCACCGCAGCGGTACCGGCGGTCCCGATGCCGCGCCCGCGGTGGGCCGGCGCCACCCAGACACCCTGCACCTGGCAGGCCGCGCGGGAGACGGCGCCGATCTCGGCCTTGAACAGGACCGTGCCGTCCTCGATCCAGGCCAGCGACTGACCGGACCGGACGAGTTCCGCGACGCGGGCGCGGTAGCCCGCACCGCCGTCGACACGCAGCGGGCTGACCCCCACCTCCTCGGTGAACATGGCGACGGCGGCCGGCATCAGGACGTCGAGCTCGGCGGGCCGCACCGGGCGGACCCGCGGCTCCGGGGCGACGGCCGGTGGCCGGTCGATGGCCAGCAGGGGCTGATCGGGACGGTGGTCACGGGCCGGTCCCCAGTGCGGGGCGAGGAGCTCCCAGAGCGGCGCGACCGAGGCTGCCTGGCCCACGATCGTCGAGCAGCGCCGCCCGGCCCGCCGGGCGCGCTCGGCGAAGGCCGCCGCCGCGGCGCGTTCGGCTCCCGGCGCGGCGAACGGGATCAGGTTGGCTCCCGCCAGGCAGACGGCCTCGAGCCCCCGGCCCGACCCGACCCCCCACAGGGGAGCGCCGAGCCTCGCGGCTCCGGTGCCGTAGGACTCGATCCGGCCGGCCAGGACGCAGGCCGCCACCGGGTCGGTGACCAGCAGCCGGTGCACGGCCCCCTCGTCGGCCTCGTCGAGGACCCGAGCAGCGGGCGTACGGAGCACGGAACGGCCGGGAAAGCCTGCGGTCAGCGAACGCTGACGACGGGCGGACCCGAGGGCGTGCCCGCGGCGACCTGCTCCTCAGCGATGCGCATGGCCTCCTCGATCAAAGTCTCCACGATCTGGGACTCCGGGACGGTCTTGACCACTTCGCCCTTGACGAAGATCTGGCCTTTCCCGTTGCCCGAAGCGACCCCGAGGTCGGCCTCACGGGCCTCACCCGGTCCGTTCACGACGCACCCCATGACGGCGACGCGCAGCGGCACCTCCATGCCCTCGAGCCCGGCGGT
>JALYMS010000029.1 GCA_030773535.1 Actinomycetota bacterium
CTTCTTCGACGACAGCCCCGGCACGGGCGCCTTCCCGCGGGACTGCTGCCGCCCCGACCCGCCCACGAGCTTCCCGTTCTCGGAGTCCTCCGCCTCGCGGTAGATGCCGTCGAGGATGTCGACGATCTTCTTGCGCAGCGGCTGGGGGTCCAGGCCCCGCTCGGTGTTGTAGGCGACCTGCTTCTCGCGGCGCCGGTTCGTCTCCTCGATGGCGTGCGCCATCGAGGGCGTGATCTTGTCGGCATACATGTGCACCTGGCCGGAGACGTTGCGCGCCGCCCGCCCGATCGTCTGGATGAGCGAGGTCCCCGACCGGAGGAAGCCCTCCTTGTCGGCGTCGAGGATGGCGACCAGCGACACCTCGGGCAGGTCGAGACCCTCCCGGAGCAGGTTGATCCCGACCAGCACGTCGTACTCGCCCTGGCGCAGCTCCCGGAGCAGCTCCACCCGGCGCAGGGTGTCGACCTCCGAATGCAGGTAGCGCACCTTGATGCCCAGCTCGAGCAGGTAGTCGGTGAGGTCCTCGGCCATCTTCTTGGTCAGCGTGGTGACGAGGACGCGCTCGTCCTTCTCGGTGCGCAGCCGGATCTCGTGGACCAGGTCGTCGATCTGGCCCTTCGTCGGCTTGATGACCACCTCGGGGTCGATCAGTCCGGTGGGCCGGATGACCTGCTCGACGAACTCGCCGCCGGTGCGGCCCAGCTCGTAGGGCCCGGGGGTGGCCGACAGGTACACCGACTGCTTGATGCGGTCGGTGAACTCCTCCCACTTGAGCGGGCGGTTGTCCATCGCCGACGGCAGCCGGAAGCCGTGCTCGACCAGAGTTCGCTTGCGACTCATGTCGCCCTCGTACATGCCGCCGATCTGCGGGACGGTCACGTGCGACTCGTCGATGACCAGGAGAAAGTCGTCGGGGAAGTAGTCGATGAGGCAGGCGCCGGCGCTGCCCGGCGCGCGTCCGTCGATGTGGCGGGAGTAGTTCTCGATCCCGGAGCAGAACCCGACCTGGCGCATCATCTCGATGTCGTAGGTGGTGCGCATGCGCAGCCGCTGGGCCTCCAGCAGCTTCCCCTGCTTCTCCAGCACCGCCAGCTGCTGCTCCAGCTCGGCCTCGATGGTGCGGATGGCCCGCTCCATCCGCTCCGGGCCGGCGACGTAGTGGGTCGCCGGGAAGACGAACAGCTCCTCGACCTCCCGGACCACCTCACCGGTCAGCGGGTGCAGGTAGTAGAGCCGCTCGACCTCGTCGCCGAACATCTCGATCCGGACCGCGAGCTCCTCGTAGACCGGGAACACCTCGATCGTGTCCCCACGCACCCGGAAGGTGCCGCGGGTGAAGGAGAGGTCGTTGCGGGTGTACTGCTCGGTGACCAGTGTGCGCAGCAGCTCGTCCCGGTCCCGGTCCTCCCCCACCCGCACCTTCAGCGCCCGGTCCACGTACTCCTGCGGCGTCCCGAGGCCGTAGATGCAGGAGACCGTGGAGACCACGATCACGTCGCGCCGGGTGAGCAGGCTCTGCGTCGCGGAGTGGCGCAGCCGCTCGACCTCCTCGTTGATCGAGGAGTCCTTCTCGATGTAGGTGTCCGTCTGGGGGACGTAGGCCTCGGGCTGGTAGTAGTCGTAGTACGAGACGAAGTACTCGACCGCGTTGTTCGGCAGCAGTTCCTTGAACTCGTTCGCGAGCTGCGCGGCGAGCGTCTTGTTCGGCGCCATCACCAGCGTGGGCCGCTGCACCTGCTCGATCAGCCAGGCAGTGGTCGCAGACTTGCCCGTGCCGGTGGCGCCGAGCAGGACGACGTCGGTCTCCCCCGCGTTCACGCGCTCCGCGAGCGCGTTGATCGCGGCCGGCTGGTCGCCGGCGGGCTCGAACTCGCTGACGACGCGGAAGCACCCCTGGGTGGGCCGGAGATCGGTGGTCGCGCGCACGGGACGACGGTACGACGGGGCTGTGACAGAAGGGACCGGTGCGGCCGGTCCCGTCCCCCGGTGCCCACGTTTCCCGGAGGACGGGACCGGCTCTTGTCCTCCGTCGCCTCTTGTCCTCTCTCGCCGGGCGCCCTAGCGTGCCTGTCCGCAGGAGGGGTGCGCGTCCTGGACCAGCGCCACCCGGGGTCGTCCCGGGCGAGGTCGGACCCGCGCGTGCCGGCCTGCACCGACGCCCCTCGCGGCTCTCCCGCGGGGGGCGTCGTCGTCGGCGGGGCCTGATCGCGAGCAGCGGGTCACGCAGAGTGGGCGGCGCGCCCGGACCGCCGAGAGCGCCGCTCGCGGCGGCGCGGGCGAAGGGGTGCGGCCTCACACCCCTCCCAGGTGTGCGGAAAGCTGCAGGCGGGCACCGGAGCAGCGTCGCCGTACCCGACCCCCCGCCGATCGCGCGCGGGAGGCCACCGGCCCCTCCCTTCACGAGGGGCCCACCGCAGGAGGAACACCGCACATGACGCAGGTATGGCCCGGCGCCGCCTACCCCCTCGGAGCCACGTACGACGGCACCGGGACGAACTTCGCGATCTTCAGCGAAGTGGCCGAGAAGGTCGAGCTCTGCCTGTTCGACGACGCCGGCAACGAGGAGCGCATCCGGCTCCCCGAGATGGACGGCTTCGTCTGGCACGCCTTCCTGCCGGGCAT
>JALYMS010000030.1 GCA_030773535.1 Actinomycetota bacterium
CCGCGGTGTGATGCGGAGCATCACTTGGGGACGTAGTTGAACTCGTCCGGATTCGGGCCGGTGCGCTCCCCGCGGTCGAGCGCCGTGATCGCCGTCATCGCGGACTGGTCGAGCTCGAAGTCGAAGATCCCGAAGTTCTCTTCCATCCGGGACCGGTTCGACGACTTCGGGAAGACGACGTCACCGCGCTGCACGTGCCAGCGGAGCGTCACCTGGGCCGGCGTCTTGCCCACCTGCTCACCGATCCGGCGGATCACCGGGTCGTCGGCGACCTTGCCCCGCGCGATCGGCGACCAGGCCTCGGTGACGATCTCGTGGTCGGCGTCGAACGCGCGGATCTCGTCCTGCACGAGGTACGGGCTGACCTCCACCTGGTTCACCGCGGGCCGTATCTGCGAGGACGCGAACAGGTTGCGCAGGTGCGCTGGCTGGAAGTTCGAGACCCCGATCGCCTTCGCCCGGCCGCTGGCGTAGATCTCCTCCATCACCGTCCAGCGGGCGACGTAGTCGCTCACCGCCGGCAGCGGCCAGTGGATGAGAAACAGGTCCAGGTACTCGAACCCGAGGTCGGCGAGGCTCTGGTCGAACGAGCTGAGCATGGCGTCGCGGTCGAGCCGGTTGTTGTTGACCTTGCTGGTCACGAACACCTCGTCGCGGTCCAGGCCCGAATCGCGCACCGCCTCGCCCACCTGCTTCTCGTTGCCGTACATCTGCGCGGTGTCGATGTGCCGGTAGCCGATCTCCAGCGCCGCGCGGGTGGCCTCGGCGGTCTCCTCCGGCTTGATCTGGAAGACGCCGAACCCCAGCTGGGGGATATCGACGCCGTTGTTGAGCGCGATGGTGGGCACGGTTGCCACAGGGGGTCCTTTCGGTCAGGGAAGGGGCCAGGGGAGCGAGCAGAGCGTCGTCGCGCGTCCGGCCTACTGTCCGCCTACCCCCCGACCGGCGGCTCAACCCGAAGGCGGTCGGCCGCGGGCGCCGAGTCGCTCCGGCCGCTCAGGAGCGGCGCGCCCGCCAGCGCCAGGAGCCCGGCCAGGGCCGCGGATACCGCGGGAACGGCGAAGGCGGATTCGGCACCCCAGGCGTCCACCGCGGCCCCCGCGACGACCGACCCGGCGGTCACCCCGAGGGTGAGTCCCGTGACTCCCCACGTGAGCGCCTCGGTGAGGGTGGATCGCCCGGCCCTCGACTCCACGAGGGACGTGCCCGAGACGAGCACCGGCGCGATCGCCAGGCCGGCCACGAACCCGGCACCGACGAGCATCGGCAGCGATCCGACGACGAGCAGCAGCTGGGCGGCGAGGGCGAAGAACACCGCGCAGCCGACGTAACGGGCGGCCAGCGTGCCGGGCACGCGGACGACGCCGTACAGCAGTCCAGCGACGAGACTGCCTCCGGCGTAGACGGCCAGCGCGACCCCCGCCATCGCCGGTGCGCCTTCCGCTTCCGCGAAGGCCACCACGACGACGTCCATGGCCCCGAAGACCGATCCGACGCCGAGGTAGACGACCGCGACGAGCAGCACGGTCGGCTGGAGCAGGACCCAGGTGCGCGGCCCGTTCGCATCGTCCCGAGGCTGCACCGGCGGCTCGGTCCCCCGGAGCCCCGACAGCCACATGGCCCCGGTGAACCCGAGGACCACGCCGGTGAGGAAGCCGGCCGGTGGATTGATCAGGGTGGCGAGGAGGGTCACCAGCGGGGGGCCGACGACGAACACCACCTCGTCGACGACTGACTCGAACGCGAACGCCGTCTGTCGCCGTTCGGCGTCCAGGGCGTCGGCCCAGCGGGCTCGGACGACCGAGCCGATGTTCGGCCCGCACCCGCCGGTCAGGCCCGCCAGGACGAACCAGGTCCACTGCGGAGCGCCGAGGACGACGGCGGCGACGAAGGCGAAGCCGGAGCAGAGGTAGCCGGTGAACGCCACCCGCAGGATGACGCGCTGGCCGCGCCGGTCCATGGCTCGAGCCCACTGCGGGCTGGCCACCGAGCCGACCAGCGCGAGCGTGCCGGCGACGGCTCCCGCCAGGCCGTAGCTGCCGGTCTCCCCCTCCACCAGCAGGACGGCACCGAGGCCGAGGATCGGCATCGGAAGGCGCGCCAGCCAGCCTGCCGTCGAGAAGGCGGTCGAACCGGGCACGGCCGCGAAGATCCGGGCGTAGGGATCGAAGATGTTGCGGGATGACACCGTCGACTCGCGCTTCCTGGCCACGGGCGAGTGCGGGTGGTCCTCCGCCGGGCTCTCGGGTGGCGTCCCGAGCCTAGCTACCGCGAACGGGGGCTTCGGCGACCGCTGCGCGCACGTCGGCACTACATTCGGCTGGTGAGCAGGAAACCGTTGCCCGATCCGTGGGTCCGTCCTGCCCATCCGGCGCCGGGCGGCAGCCCGGAAGACCAAGCCCCGGGCACCGGCGGCCTGGTCGACCGGCACGGCCGGGTGGCCACCGATCTGCGGGTGTCGCTCACCGACCGGTGCAACCTGCGCTGCACGTACTGCATGCCGCCCGAGGGCCTGGACTGGCTGCCCAAGGTCGAGGTGCTCACCGACGAGGAGATCTCCCGGCTGGTGCGGATCGGCGTCGAGATGCTCGGCATCCGCGAGGTCCGGTTCACCGGCGGCGAGCCACTGCTGCGCCCCGGCCTGGTCGGGATCGTGGCGGCCGCGACGGCGCTGCGCCCACGGCCCGAGGTCAGCCTGACGACCAACGCGATCGGACTGGCCCGGGTGGCACCCGCGCTCGCCGCCGCCGGCCTGGACCGGATCAACTGCAGCTTGGACACCGTCGACCGCGAGCGGTTCGCGCAGCTCACCCACCGCGACCGGCTCGACGACGTCGTCGCCGGGCTCGCCGCCGCTCAGGCGGCCGGCCTGACGCCGGTGAAGGTGAACGCCGTCCTGCTGCGGGGCATCAACGAGAAGGACGCCCTGCCCCTCCTCGACTTCTGCCTGGAGCACGGGTACCAGCTGCGCTTCATCGAGCAGATGCCCCTGGACGCCCACCAGGCCTGGACCCGCGGCGAGATGGTGACCGCGGAGGACATCCTCGAGCAGCTGTCGGCCGCGCACACGCTCACTCCGGACGACGAGGAGCGGGGCTCCGCGCCGGCCGAGCGCTGGCTGGTCGACGGCGGCCCCGCCACCGTCGGCGTCATCGCCTCGGTGACCCGCTCCTTCTGCGGCGCCTGCGACCGGACCCGGCTGACCGCCGACGGGCAGATCCGCAACTGCCTGTTCGCCCGCGAGGAGTCTGATCTGCGGTCGGCGATGCGCGCGGGCGCGACGGATCAGGAGCTCGCCGACCGCTGGCGGATCGCGACCCTGGCCAAGCTACCCGGGCACGGCATCGACGACCCGACCTTCCTGCAGCCCAGCCGGCCCATGTCGGCGATCGGCGGCTAGTGCGAGCGGACAGGGACGTGAGCATCGCAGCGAGCGCCAGCGAGCAAGGAGCGGAGCGTTCCGCGGGAGCGAGGGGAGACACCATGCCGGTCACCGTGCGCTACTTCGCGGGGGCACGGGCGGCCTCCGGCGTGGACACCGAGACCCGCGAGGCGCACACGCTCGAGGACCTGGTCGGGCAGCTCGTCGACGCCCACGGGGAGCGGTTGGCACGGGTGCTGGCCGCCTGCTCCTTCCTCGTGGACGGAACCGCCGCCCGCGACCGCGCATCGGCCCTGGCGCCCGGGGCGGTGGTCGACGTCCTCCCGCCCTTCGCCGGAGGCTGAGCTCCTCCCGTAAGCGCACCGGGTGACACGGCGAGTGGTGACCACTCGAGCTGCGGGAGGATGAGGCATGAGCATCTGGAGCAAGGCGAAGGTGAAGGCCGAGGAGCTGCTGGGCCGCGCCGAGCAGGTCTACGGGGAGTCGCACGGCGACGCCGCCGCCACGGTGGCGGGCGAGGCCCACCTGATCGAGGCCGAGGAGGCCGCGCGGGCACAGGAAACCCGCCCTTCGGACGACGACGGTCTCACCGGCGCTCGCTGACCCGGTGCGCGCCGAACAGGTGACCGGGCCGGTCGCCCACCACGCTGAGGGCCCCGTCTGGTCCGAGGGTTGGGGCGGCCTGCGGTGGGTCGACATGCTGGCCGGCGACGTCTTGTCGATGACCCCGGACGGAACGGTCCGTCGCCGCTCCGTCGGCGACGTCGCCGCCGCCCTCCGCCCGCGCCGGGGAGGCGGGGCGGTGATCGCGGTCGAGCGCGGCTTCGTGCTCGAGGATGCGGACGGGGCCCTGAGCCCGCTCGAGCCGGTGTGGACCGACCCGTCGGTGCGGATGAACGAGGGCGGTTGCGACCCGGACGGCCGCTTCTGGTGCGGCTCCATGGCGTACGACCAGATTGAGGGCGCCGCCGCGCTGTACCGGCTGGACCCGGACGGGGCGGTGCACCGCGTGCTGGACGGGGTGACCGTGTCCAACGGCCTCGAGTGGAGCCCGGACGGGACGCTCGCCTACTACGACGACACCGCGACCCACCGCACCGACGTCTTCGACTACGACCCGGAGACCGGGCTCAGCGGACGACGTCCCTTCGTGCGGTTCGGGGCCGACGACTCCCCCGACGGGCTGACCGTCGATGCCGAGGGGGGCGTGTGGGTCGCCTTGTACGGCGGAAGCGCCGTCCACCGGTACGACGCGGACGGGCGACTGGACGCGATCGTCGACGTCCCCACCGCGAAGGTCACCGCCTGCACCTTCGGTGGAGAAGACCTCGACGAGCTGTTCATCACCACGTCGCGCCAGGACCTCGGCCCCGCCGACGACCCGCTCGCGGGGTCGCTGTTCCGCGTGGAGGCGGGCGTACGGGGCCTCCCGGCGCGGCAGTTCGCCGGCTGAGCCACCCAGGCCGGCACGCCCGCTAGGGGCAGGCGACCCATTCCTCCTCGCCGTCGGTAAAGACCTGGCGCTTCCAGATCGGCAGCCGCTTCTTCACCTCGTCGACGAGCTCGGCGCAGGTGGTGAAGGCCGACCCGCGATGGGAGGAGCTGACCGCGCAGGCAAGGGCGACGTCGCCGATGCCCAGCAGACCGATCCGATGCGAGACTGCGACGGCGTGCACGTCGGGACGCGCGGCGAACTCCTCGGCGAGCTCGCGGATCACCTCGGCCGCGGACGGGTGGCCCACGTACTCCAGTTCGGTGACCGGGCGGCCACCGTCGTGGTCGCGCACGACCCCGGCGAACGAGACAACGGCGCCGGCGGCCTGGTCGGCGACGGCGTCCTCGTGCTCGGCCACCGACAGCGGCACGTCCACCACCTGCGCGATCACGGCGCCGAAGGTACCCCGGACGGCGGCACGTCGAGGTCGGTCGGATCGGCCAGCCCGGTGCAGTCGACCTCGGTGACCTCGCGCTCGGCCAGGTAGCGGCGGGCGCCCTCGTCGCCGGTCGCGGTCGCGATCACGCCGTCCCAGTGGTCGCGGCCGAGCAGCACGGGGTGCCCACGGACGCCGCCATAGGTCGCGACGGCGAGCGCGTCGGGGGCGACGTGCGACACCAGCGCGGCGAGGGCGCCGGCGGTCATCCCGGGCATGTCCACCAGCAGCACCAGGGCGGCGTCGATCCGTGCCGGCCAGCCGCGCAGGCCCTCCAGGCCGGTCCGCAGGGAGGAGGCCATCCCGCTCTCCCAGTCGGCGTTCGCCAGCACCGTGGCGCCGTCGAGATCGGCGCTCCGCCACACGTCCAGTGCCCGTGCGCCCAGCACCACGAGCACGGGGTCGCAGACCGCCCCCGCCGTCCGGACTGCTCGCTCCACCAGCAGGCTGCCCTGGTACTCGACCAGCGCCTTCGGCATGCCGTAGCGGCGTCCGCCGCCCGCGGCGAGGACGACAGCGGCGACGCTCGGTGAGTTCACCGGTCCACCTTCTCAGCGCTCGTAGACGGCGACCTCGGAGGCCTTCACCGTCGCCCACACCTCGGCTCCGGGGACGAGTTCCAGCTCGGCGAAGGCCGTGGCGGTCACGTCGGCGACCAGCGGGACTTCCCCGGCCAGCTCGCAGCGGACCGTGGCTCCGTGCGGTGTGGCGCCGACCAGGCGGGCGGCCCAGACGTTGCGGGGACTGCCCTCGGGCCGCGCAAGGTACAGCGCCACGGATTCCGGACGGATGGCGGCGAAGACCGGTCCGACCGTCTCCTCGCCCACGGCCACCACTCCCCCGCCGTCCAGCCGGACGCTGCACCCCACACCGGTCCCCGGCAGCAGGGAGAGCCCGACGAGGCGGGCCACGTAGTCGGTGCGGGGCCGGCGGTTCACCTCGCCGGGGGTGCCGGCCTGGACGACCGAGCCCTGCTCGACGACCACGACCCGGTCGGCCAGGGCCATCGCGTCGACCGGATCGTGGGTCACCAGGACGGTGCTCCCGCTGAATTCGGCAAGATGCCGGCGCAGCTCGGCGCGGACGGCCAGCCGGGTGCGCGCGTCCAGCGACGACAGCGGCTCGTCGAGCAGGAGGAGCGCCGGTTCGCCGACGAGCGCCCGGGCCAGGGCGGCCCGTTGCGCCTGGCCGCCCGAGAGCTCCGCCGGCCGCCGGTCGCCCAGTCCGTCGAGGCCCACCCGGGTCAGCCAGGCAGCCGCCGCCGTCCGCGCCTGCGTCCGCCCGGTCCCCCGGGTGCGCAGCCCGAAGGCCACGTTGTCGACGACGCTCAGGTGCGGGAAGAGCAGGGCGTCCTGGAAGACGACGCCGAGCGGACGGCGGTGCGGCGGGAGGTGCGTCGCCCCGTCGTCCCAGGGAGCCCCGTCGACGGTGACGCTGCCGGTGTCCGGGACCAGCAGGCCGGCGAGCACCCGCAGGAGGGTGGACTTGCCGGCGCCGTTCGGGCCGAGGACTGCCAGCACCTCCCCGTCGTCCACGTGCAGGTCCAGGGAGAGGTCCAGCGAGCCCCGGCGCAGGGCGATCGACGCGTCGAGGCTCACGGCACGGCCCGGCCGAGCCAGCGGTCGCGCAGCAGGAGCAGGGTCGCCAGCGAGACCGCCAGCAGCACCAGCGAGAGGACGATCGCTGCCTCGGGATCGTCCTGCAGCGCCATGTAGACGGCGAGCGGCATCGTCTGCGTCGTCCCGGGGAAGTTGCCGGCGAAGGTTATGGTGGCGCCGAACTCCCCCAGCGCGCGGGCCCAGCACAGCACCGAACCGGCGGCGATCCCGGGCGCGACGAGCGGGAGCGTGACCCTGCGGAAGGTGGTCCAGCGATCGGCGCCGAGGGTCGCCGCGACGTCCTCGAACCGGGCGTCGGCCGCGCGCAGGGCTCCCTCGACGCTGATCACCAGGAACGGCATGGCCACGAACGTCTCGGCGATGACGACGGCGGTGGTGGTGAACGGGATCGTGACGCCGAAGGTCTCGTTCAGCCAGGCCCCGACGAGCCCCCGCCGGCCGAGCACGAGCAGCAGGGCGACGCCGCCGACGACGGGCGGGAGAACCAGGGGGACGGTCACCAAGGCCCGCAGGAGTGAACGCCCGCGTGCCCGGGAGCGGGCGAGCACCCAGGCCAGCGGCACACCGAGGAGCAGCGAGACGCCAGTGGCGAGGGTTGCGGAGACCAGACTCAGCCGGAGGGCCTCGCTCACTCCCGGCGCGGTGAGGAGGGGCCCCATCGACGACCACGGCGCGCGGATCAGCAGGCCGGCGAGCGGGAGGACGAGGAAGGCGGTCCCGAAGCTGGCCGGGACGAGCAGCGGCACCGGTGTCCGGGTCCGCTCCCGGGTCCTGCTCACCGGTCGTGGAAGCCGGCGCTCGACAGCGCGGCCCGGCCCTCCTTCGAGAGGACCAGGTCGACGAACGCCCGCGCCGCCTCGGGGTTGGGCGCAGCAGTGAGGGCGGCGATGGGGTACTCGGTCTCGGCGAGAACCGCCTCGCGGGGGGCAAAGGCCAGGATCGTGGGGCCGGCCGCCACGACGTCGGAGAACCAGACGAGGCCCGCGTCGACCTCACCCAGCTGCACCTTCGTCAGGACGGCCCGCACGTCCTCCTCGTAGGTGTCCGGCACGGCGGCGATGTCCAGGACGTCGAACAGCTTCTGTGCGGCCGCGCCGCAGGGGACCTCGGGGGCGCAGACGGCCAGGTCGAGCTCCTCGCGATCGAAGTCCCCGAGACCGGAGACGTTCCCCGGGTTGTCGAGCGGAACGGCGACCATCAGCACGTTCTGGGCGAAGATCTCGGGATCCCGGGTGAGGTCGGCATCGACGACCCGGGCCATCTGGCTCTCGTCGGCCGAGGCGAAGACGTCCGCCGGCGCGCCCTGGAGGAGCTGTGCGGCCAGCCCCGAACTGCCGGCGAAGGTGAACTGCACCTCCAGCCCGGCATGCTGCTCCTCGAGGCGGTCGCCGAGGCCGGTGAAGACGTCGGTGAGGGAGGCGGCCGCGAAGACGGTGAGGGTGCCGGCCAGTTCCTGGTCACCGCTCGGGTCGCTC
>JALYMS010000031.1 GCA_030773535.1 Actinomycetota bacterium
GGCCGGCACCCGGCGCGACAGCGGGTCCGACAGCCCGGCCACCCAAGCCGTTCCAGGGGAGCAGATGAGCGAGCACGAGACGACGGTCACCGAGGAGTCGCCGGCCCCGGAAGGGGACCTCGAGCGCCAGCTCGCCGAGCGCACGGAGGACCTCCAGCGGGTGACCGCCGAGTACGCCAACTACCGCCGCCGCGTCGACCGTGACCGGTCACTGGTGGTCGACCAGGCTGCCGAGCGCTTCGCGCAGCAGCTGTTCCCGATCATCGACGACATCGAGCGGGCCCGGGACCACGGGGATCTGACCGGTGCCTTCAAGGTGGTCGCCGATCGGGTCCTCGGCCTGGTGGACGGCCTCGGGGTGAGCGCCTTCGGGCAGGTGGGCGATCCCTTCGACCCCGCCCTGCACGAGGCGGTCATCCACGACACGTCGCCGGACGTCTCCGTCCCCACCGCGACCACCGTCCTGCGGCAGGGCTTCCGCCGCGGCGATCGCGTGCTGCGTACGGCGATGGTCGCGGTGAGCGAGCCCGAGTCGCCGGCGGCAGGGTCGGGCGCGGGCGCCGCGTCGGAGCAGCAGCCGGTCGACGACCCGGCCGCCGGCTGACCGGCGCCCGACCGACACGGAGAGGGGGCGGAATGGTTGAGCCGCAGGCTTCTAGTTCCCCACCGGAGGTGTGTCGATGAGCACCCGGGACTTCATCGAGAAGGACTACTACGCCGCGCTGGGCGTTCCCAAGGACGCCGACGCGGCGGCGATCAAGAAGGCCTACCGCCAGCTGGCACGCGACCTCCACCCCGACAAGAACCCGGGTAACGCGCAGGCCGAGACCCGGTTCAAGGAGGTGTCGGAGGCCTACGACGTGCTCTCCGACCCCAAGCGGCGCGGTGAGTACGACGAGGCCCGCCGCCTGTTCGGCGCCGGCGCCCGTCCCGGGGGCTTCCCCGGAGGGTTCCCGGGCGGCGGCGGGTCGGGCGGCGGCGGGTCGCAGCCGTTCGACCTGGGCGACCTGTTCGGGGCGGCCGGCGGCGCCGGCCCTGGTGCTGGCCGCGCCGGGGGGCTGGGGGACCTGTTCGGTGGTCTCTTCGGCGGTGCCGGTGGCCCGGGGACGGCGCGGGGCAGGAGCCAGGCGGCGTCCGGGCCGGCCCGCGGGCAGGACGTCGAGACCGAGGCGACGCTCTCCTTCGAGGAGGCCGTGCTCGGGGTGACCGTGCCGCTGCGGATGCAGAGCCCGGGCACGTGCCCGACGTGCTCCGGCACCGGCGCCAAGCCGGGCACCTCGCCGCACACCTGCACCGTGTGCCAGGGCGCGGGGGTCACGAGCCGCAGCCAGGGTGCTTTCGCCTTCTCCGAGCCGTGCCGCAACTGCCGCGGTACCGGACAGGTCGTCGACGATCCCTGTGCCACCTGCGCCGGCAGCGGTATCACCTCGCAGACCCGCACCATCACGGTCCGCATGCCGGCCGGCGTCAAGGACGGGCAGCGCATCCGGCTGCCCGGCAAGGGTGCCCCGGGTCGTCGGGGCGGCCCGGCCGGTGACCTTTTCGTCGTCGTCCACGTGGCCGAGCACGACCTGTTCGGCCGCAAGGGCGACGACCTGACGCTCACCGTCCCGATCACGTTCGCCGAGGCGGCCCTCGGAGCGACGGTGACGGTGCCCACGCTCGACGGCACGGTCTCGCTCAAGGTTCCGCCGGGGACGTCGAGCGGCCGGACGCTGCGGGTCCGCGGTCGCGGGGTTCCAGGCAAGGGCCGCTCGGGCGACCTGCTGGTCACCCTGGAGGTCGCGGTACCGGTCCGCCTGACCCCGGCGCAGCGCAAGGTGATCGAGACGCTGGCGGAGGAGATGGACGAGGACCCGCGGCCCCAGATCACCGCGGCAGTTCGTGAGGGAGCGCAGGGATGACGGCTTCCCCCGGCGGGGCGCAGGATTTCGCTTCCGCGATGGCCGAGGACGCGCCCGTCTTCGTCATCTCGGTAGCGGCCGAGCTGGCCGGCATGCACGCCCAGACGCTGCGCCAGTACGACCGTCTGGGCCTGGTCCGCCCCGGTCGTACCCAGGGCGGGGGACGGCGCTACAGCCCCCGCGACGTGGCGCTCCTCCGAGAGGTGCAGCGGCTTTCCCAGGAGGACGGCGTCAACCTCGCGGGCATCAAGCGGATCATCGAACTCGAGTCGCGCGTGGACGCCCTCCAGACCCGGGTGCACGAGCTGCTCGGGGAGCTGGAGCTCGCCGAGCAGGGGCGGATGGCGGCAGAGGCCGCGGTCCCGGCCGGGTACCGCCGTGACCTCGTTCCGCTGAGTGCGCCCGGCTCGGCGCTGGTCGTCTGGCGGCCTCGGGCCGATCGGTGACCGGGCGGGCGCGGCCGGACGGTCCCCCAGAGGCGTTCGGCCGGCTGGAGCGGGAGATCGCGCTGCTGCTGCGGCGTGCCCGGGTGATCTCGCAGCGACTGGCCGGAGAGCTGCACCCTGATCTGGACGGCGCCGCGTACGGCCTGCTGGCGCTGCTGCAGGATCTCGGTCCGCTCCGGGCCGGGGACCTGGTCCTCCGGTTGGGCCAGGACAAGAGCACCGTGAGCCGTCAGGTCGCGCGGCTGGTCGAGCTGGGACTCGTCGAACGGTCGGTGGACCCCGCCGACGGGCGAGCGCAGGTGCTCGCGCCGTCGACGGAGGGGTCGGCGCGCCTGGCAGGGATCCGTGCGGCCCGCCGTGCGCGGTGGGAGGCGGACCTGTCCGACTGGCCGACCGAGGACGTCGCCACGCTGGCGGAGCTGCTGGCGCGGATCAACCGGATCGGCGAGGCGCGTGAGGCCGAGGCCGGGGGGCGCCTCGCGGAGGAGTGACCCCGGCCCCGGCGTCCCCGCGTGGCCGGCCTGCGGCTCAGTCCAGCGCCGCGTCCAGGGTGATGTCCACTCCGGCCAGCGCCTTGCTGACAGGGCATCCTGCCTTCGCCTCCTGAGCGGCCTTCTCGAACCCGGCCGCGTCGAGCCCCTCGACCTCGCCGCGCACGGTGAGGAGGATGCCGGTGAGCCGGAACCCGCCGTTCTGCTTGTCCGGGCCGAGCGAGACCTCCGCGGTGACGTCGAGCGCCTGCGGAGTGCCACCGGCCTGGGCGATGTTGGCGGAGAGCTGCATCGCGAAGCAGGAGGAGTGCGCCGCTGCGACGAGCTCTTCCGGGCTGGTGGTGCCCCCGGCCTCGTCGGCGGCGCGCCTCGGGAAGGAGACCTCGTACGTGCCGACCTTCGAGCTGGTCATCTCGACCTGGCCGGAACCCTCCTCGAGCGTTCCGTTCCAGGCAGTGCGTGCGGTGCGGCTGGGCATGGGGCCTCCTCGGCTCGTAGCCGCCCGTCGATGGGCGGCATCGCCGGTGCCGTTACCCGGGCCGGTTGCGCACAACCGTCCGGGAGTCCGCCGAGCCTCAGGCGCAGAAGGCCTCGCCGTTGGTGACCCGGTCGGTCAGCAGGCGCAGGCGCTTCATGAGGTCGCGGAACTCGTCGCTGTCGAACCCGATCGTGCCGATCATCGACTCGTTGATCGGCAGCGCCCGCTCGCGAAGCGCCCGACCCTTGTCGGTGAGGGCGATGGACACCGACCGCTCGTCCTCGACGCGGCGGTGCCGGGTGACCAGACCGGCAGCCGTGAGCCGCTTGAGGAGCGGTGAGAGGGTGCC
>JALYMS010000032.1 GCA_030773535.1 Actinomycetota bacterium
GCGGCGACGACCGTGCTGAACGTGTCCTGCGCGGGGGCCGGGAGCGCGCCGACGGCGCCGACGCCGGTGACGGCGACGAGCACGACGCCCGCGCCGGTGGCTGCCTGGGCAACGGCTCCGGCGGAGAGGAACTTGGCGATGAGCGCGGGAAGGATCATGGCGGTGCGGCTCCTTGTCCGGACGCGGGAGGGCCGCCGTGCGGGCGGGCTCCCGGCCGATCTGGCCGTCCGGACGGACGGGCTGGACTGGTCGGTGAGAAGACCAGTGGCCAGCAGCTCGGCCAGCGCGGCGTCGGGCCGCCCCGGCCGGGTCGCGCTCGACCGGACCGCCTCGGTGAAGGCGGCCAGTCCGGCCTGCCCCTCGGGGGCGGGCCGGCCCGCGAGGATCGCCTCGAAGGCGTCCTCGACGGCGAAGTCGTCGGCTGCTGTGGTCATCTCACCCCCGTCATCGCCGGTGCGGCCCGGAGGGGTACGCGGATGCCGAAAGTTTTTTCCGCGGGCTGCTCGATGCGGTCGCGGAGGGTGCGGAGGCCGCGCCGCTGGAGAGCCTTGGTGGCGCCCACCGACCGCCCCATCACCGACGCGATCTGCTCGATCGTGAGGTCGGCCAGGATGCGCAGCAGCAGGACCGACCGCTGGTCGCGGGGCAGCTCGGAGCACATCCGGTGGACGTCCTCGGTCCCGGCGCGCACGAGGACGTCGTCCTCCACATCCCCGCCGAGGAGGGTGGCGAGGTCGGCCGGCTCGTTGGTCACCTGCGGACGGCGGCTGCGGCGCCGCCAGTCGTCGATCAGCCGGCGGTGGGCGATGGTGAACACCCAGCTGCGCAGGTCGTCCTCGTCTCCGGAGAACCCGGCGAGGCCGGTGAACACGTTCAGGAACGTCTCGCTGGCGAGGTCGTCGGGCTCCGCGGCGCCGTGCAGGCGCAGATACCCGGTGACCACCGGCGAGAGGTCCCGGTAGAGCACCTCGAAGGCCCAGCCGGCGCCGGCCTGTGCCGCCGCCAGGACGTCGTCGAACGCAACTCCGGTCCGCACGCACCCTCCTCCGGTCGACCGATCGCCTCCTCCCTCATCGGCGGATGTCGGCAAGAGCGTGATGGCCGGCACCCCGAAGGGGGGACAGCCGCCTGGCGTCCCGGAGGGGTCGAGGCCTCGGGCCCTCACCGGCGCAGTAACGGGTTCCCGTCGGTCGTGCCGGCGCTGGGCCCGACCGGTCGGCCGACCGCCTGCGGCATCGGGGCGGTGCCGGCCGGGGGCGCGGCCGTCGCGGAACTACGGCGCCCTGGTTCCTCGCAGCCGCTCCTGCTCGACCACCGCCGGGAGGTCTGCGAGCCGGTCGAGGCCCTGCAGCGGCCGGCGCATGCGGTGGTTGCCGGCCAGCCGTTCCCGGGTGCGGTCCAGGAAGGCCCAGTAGCCGGCGGTGTACGGGCAGGCGTCGTCCCCGAGCCGCTTCCTGGGGTCGTACCGGCACCCGCCGCAGTAGTCGCTCATCCGGTCGATGTAGGCCCCGCCCGCCGCGTAGGGCTTGGTGGCCAGCACCCCGCCGTCCGCGTGCTGGCTCATTCCGACGACGTTGGCGACCATCACCCAGTCCTAGCCGTCGACGAAGGTGCGGTGGAACCAGTCGGTCATGGCCTCGGGGTCGATGCCGGGCTGCAGCGCGTAGTTGCTCAGCACCATCAGCCGCGGGATGTGGTGCACCCAGCCGTCGCGGCGCAGGTCGCCGAGCACGCCGGAGAGGCAGGCCGCGTCCACCGCGGTGTCGTCGAGCCCGGCCAGCCAGTCCGGCACCGGCTCGTGCGCGCGCAGGAAGTTCGCGTGCCGGAAATCGCGGCCCAGGTGCCAGTACATGTGCCAGATGTAGAGTCGCGCCAGCCCATGACCTGCCGGACGAAGTCTTCGACGCTGTTGAGCGGCAGCGGCAGCGGCAGCGGCTCGCCGTCGGCGGCGCTCGCGCGGTACACCTGCTCGGCGCGCACGACGACGTCGTCCAGCGGGTCGAGCAGGCCCAGGTTGTGGGCCGGGGACAGCAGCGAGTGCGCCAGCCATCGGTCCCCGGCCAGCATCGCGTCCTCGTGCGGACCGAAGAACGCCAGGCGGTTGAGCAGGAAGTCCTCGATGCGGTGCAGCGCCTCCGCCCGGGTGACGGGGAAGAGCCGCGGGCCGTCGTCCCCGACGAAGGAGACCTCGCCGGCTGCCTCCCAGCGGTCGAGGTCCGCGCGGACCTCCTCGTCGATTTCGTCCTCCTCCGGCCACCACGGCTCGGGCGCCGGGGACCGGCCGTCCGTGGGCGGCGGCTGCGGGTTCTCCTCGTCGAGGTTCCAGCGGCCGCCCACCGGCTCGGCGCCGTCCAGGAGGATGCCGTGGCGACGCCGGGCGTCGCGGCAGAAGTCCTCCATCAACAGCCGGCTCTGCCTTCCGCCCGCCCCACCACCCCGGCGGCTCCTGCCCTCGGCCCAGGCGGCGAAGTCCCCCTGCGTGCTGACGAAGCCGCGCGCGGCGAGGACCTGCAGGTCCGGCCGCCCCAGCACGTAGTCGCGGCTGCTCCAGGTCGTCGGGGCGCAGACCGAGAGCGGCTCCCGGTAGCGGTCGAGGGCCTGGGCGTAGGTCTCCACCCGGTGGTAGTCGGCCTGGTCGCCGAGCTCGGCCGCCCGGTGCCGCAGCGCGGAGAGGACGAGATGCGCCTTCTGGCGGTGGAACCGGCGGCGGGCGAACACAGCCCTGGACTCGATCAGCAGCACCCGCTGCTGCGGCCCGTCGAGGAAGTGGGGACCGAGCTGGTCGGCGAGGCACCAGCGCCGGGTCTCCGGGGCCCGAGGCGGGAAGTCGGCGAGGGCCGGGTCCGGGCCGCCCATCTCGCTCCGACCACCACGGTCGCTCGCCGCCACCGGCCTCACCTCCCGATGCACATCGTGGGGTGACCGATACGCTGGGCGCGACTCGGTCCACCGACTCCGGTGGCCGGCACCTGTCTGCTGGAGGTCGACGGCTGTGAACCGCGCGCTGGGCGCCGTCACGACGGTTGTGCTGCTGATTTCTCCCGTCGCCCTCACCGCGTGCAGCGCGGGGCGGGTCTCGCAGACCGCCACTCAGGAGCGCGACAAGGTGGGGGCGCTGGCCCAGGTCGGCGACATCACGATCCGCGCGGCGAAGTTGGCCTCGCCGGGTGAGGACGGCTACCAGCGAGGCGACGACGCCGACCTCCTCATGGCCGTCGTCAACAGCGGCACGGAGCCCGACACCCTGGTCGACGTGACCGGGGACGGCTTCGGCGACGTCGAGTTCGACGACGGCTCCCCGGCCGGTTCCGCGGGAGGCTCCTCCTCGCAGGGCATCGAGATCCCGCCCGACGCCCCCGTGTTCCTGGACGGCGAGGAGACCACCCTCACGCTGACCAGCCTCGAGGACTCGCTCACGACCGGCCAGCAACTCGAGCTCACCCTCGTCTTCGAGAACGCGGGCGAGATCACCCTCCCGGTCACGGTGGCCACCCCGGAGGAGACCGTCGAGCGCGGCGAGCCCTTCGACTTCCACCACGAGGAGGGCGGCGGGGAAGAAGGCGCCGAGGACACCGCCCGCGAGCGCGAGTCGGCCCGGGAGAACTAGCCCCCGGCGTCCCCGGAACTGTCGGTCCCCGCGGTTAGCGTCGGGGAGTGCCCCCAGCCGGTGTGAAGTCCGCCCGCCCCTCCCACCGCTGCTCCGAGTGCGGCTACGCCTCGGCGAAGTGGGTGGGCCGGTGCCCCGAGTGCCAGGCCTGGGGCACCCTGCAGGAGTCCGGAGCCATCGCTGCTCCCCTGCGCGCGGTGTCCGCCGGGCCGGTCACGGCCCCCGCCCGGCCGATCGCCGAAGTGGAGCTCGCCGGCGCGCGAGCCGTCCCCACCGGGATCGAGGAGTTCGACCGCGTCCTCGGCGGCGGCCTGGTGCCCGGTGCGGTCCTGCTGGTGTCCGGGGAGCCCGGCGTCGGCAAGTCCACCCTGCTGCTCGAGGTCGCCCACCGGGTCGCGGCCACCAACGGGCCGGCCCTCGTGGTGTCCGGTGAGGAGTCCGCCGGGCAGGTGCGGCTGCGCGCCGAGCGGATCGGCGCCCTGCACCCCGCGCTCTACCTGGCTGCGGAGACGGAACTGTCGGCCGTGCTCGCCCACGTGGAGGCGGTCAACCCCTCGCTGCTGATCCTCGACAGCGTCCAGACGGTGCGCTCCCCCGCCGTCGACGGGACCGACGGCGGCGCCTCCCAGGTCCGCGCCGTGGCGAGCGCACTGACCGCCGTCGCCAAGGGCCGGGGCATGACCACGATCCTCGTCGGGCACGTGACGAAGGACGGCGCGATCGCCGGGCCGCGCACACTCGAGCACCTGGTCGACGTGGTGATCTCCTTCGACGGCGAGCGGCACTCCACCCTGCGACTGGTCCGGGCCACGAAGAACCGCTTCGGTCCGGCCGACGAGATCGGCTGCTTCGAGATCGGCGACAGCGGCGTCGTCGGAGTGCCCGACCCCTCGCATCTCTTCGTGTCCCGGCGCACGGCACCGGTTCCCGGCAGCTGCGTGACGGTGACGATGGAGGGCAGCCGGGCGCTGCTCGCGGAGGTGCAGGCCCTCGTGGCCGGTACCGGCGGCGGCGGCTCCCCGCGGCGGGCGGTGAGCGGCCTGGACGCCCAGCGGGTGGCCATGGTGAACGCTGTCGTCGAGCGCAGGGGCGGGGTCAAGCTCGCCGACGCCGACGTGTTCGCGGCCTCGGTGGGCGGGGTGCGGATCGCCGAGCCCGCCGCCGACCTCGCCCTCGCGCTGGCGATCGCCTCGGCCGCCAAGGACCGTGCCCTGCCCGCCGGCACCATCGCCCTGGGCGAGGTGGGGCTCTCCGGGGAGATCCGCCGCGTCGGTGGCACCGGCCGTCGGCTGGCCGAGGCCGCGCGCCAGGGGTATCGGGTCGCGCTCGTCCCCGAGGACGCCGGCGCCGCCCCTCCCGGCATGCGCCTCGTGGAGGTCCCCGATCTGGGCACCGCCTTCGCCCGCTTGTTCTAGGCCTCTAAAGTTTCGGTATCCCGGGCAGAGGCTCGCGGCGGGCCTGGCCCTCTCGATCCCGAGCACGGTGCCCGCCGGGGTAGGCCACGTAGACTCGGCCCTGCCCCTCTCGACCGTCAGGAGCGCTCGTGCCCGCCGCTGTGGACCCCGAGGTCGCACTCCGCGAACTCCTCGGCCGCATCGCCCCGGGTACCGCCCTGCGGGACGGCCTCGAGCGCATCCTGGCCGGGCGCACCGGCGCGCTCATCGTGCTGGGCTACGACCGCGTCGTCGAGTCGCTGTGCACCGGCGGCTTCGCCCTCGACGTCGCCCTCTCCGCGACGAGGCTGCGCGAGCTGGCAAAGATGGACGGCGCGGTGATCGTCTCCTACGACGGGAGCAGGATCGTGCGGGCCGGGGTGCACCTGATGCCGGACCCGACCATCCCCACCGAGGAGTCGGGCACCCGCCACCGCACCGCCGAACGCGTGGCCCTCCAGACCGACTTCCCGGTCATCTCGGTGAGCCAGTCCATGCACATCATCAGCGTCTACGTGGCCGGTCGCCGGTACACCCTCGAGCACCCGACGACCATCCTGGCCCGTGCCAACCAGGCCCTGGCCGCGCTGGAGCGCTACAAGCTCCGCCTGGACGAGGTCGCCAGCACGCTGTCGGCCCTCGAGATCGAGGATCTGGTCACGGTCCGCGACGCCATGAGCGTGAGCCAGCGGCTGGAGATGGTCCGCCGGATCGCCGACGAGATCGAGGGCTTCGTCGTCGAGCTGGGCACCGACGGCCGGCTGCTCGCCCTCCAGCTGGACGAGATGCTAGCCGGGGTGGAGGAGGACCGCGGTCTGCTGGTCCGTGACTACCTGCCCGATGGTGGACGACGACCGCGCACCATCGAGCAGGTCCTGGTCGACCTCCGGGCACTGACGGCCACCGAGCTGCTCGACCTGTCCGCCGTGGCCCGCTGCTACGGCCTTCCGACGTCGCCGGACGCCCTCGACTCCCCCGTCAGCCCTCGCGGCTACCGGTTGCTCAACCGCGTGCCGCGGCTGCCCGGCGGGATCATCGACCGGCTGGTCGACCACTTCGGCGGGCTGCAGAAGCTGCTCGCCGCCACCATCGAGGACCTGCTCACCGTCGAGGGAGTCGGCGAGGCGCGGGCCCGCGGTATCCGCGAGGGCCTGTCGCGCCTCGCGGAGACGTCGATCCTCGACCGCTACAGCTGAGCCGCTCCCGGGCTCAGCCCAGGGTGAGCAGTACGTCGGGCGAGGCCTTGGTGTCGAGGCGCCCCCGCAGCACGTAGGCCCCGGCGGCCGGGGTGGCGCGGCCCGCGGTGCAGGTCGGTTCGCTGGTCAGCCCGCCCCACACCACGGGGAACGCGACGGTCTCCCCGGGAGCCAGGGTTCGGGTGTCGGCGCTGACCTCCGGGAAGCAGTCGTTGCTGCCCCAGATCCGGGCTCCGGCGGAGTCGAAGAGCTGGATCTCCTGGAGACCCTTGTCCAGGGTCCGGACGCATGGCACGGCGGCGACGTTGGTGACCAGCAGCTCGAAAGTGGGTTTGCTGCCGAGGGCGACCGTCGCCGGGGCGCGGACCTCAAGCGAGATCATGTCGTCGGTGCAGGCACTTCCCGGCGCCGGCGCGGCCGGGGGGGCTGCCGAGGCAGTGACCTCGGCGGACACCTCGGGCGGGGTGGGCGTCGAGACTGCGCTCACCGAGGGAACCACGCGCTCCAGCGCGGGCGGCCGGGCCGAGGAACGGATCGATCCGCTCGACGCGTTCGTCGTCTCCCCCCCGTCCGCGCGAACGAGGGCCAGACCGAGCCATCCGATGCCGCCCAGAACCGCCAGTAGCACGGCGAGCACCATGAGGCGCCGTCGCCAGTAGACGGCGGCGGGCAGGTCGCCGACCGGGTGCAGCACGCCGGGAACGGTAGTGGGCCGCGGCGGGCCGCGCCGGACCGGCGCGCCGCTGCCGCCACCCGGCACACTGGGTTCCCGTGACCCGCTCCGCCACCGCCCCGGTTCCCGAGCACCCCGGCACCGGCGACGTGATCGTGGACTGGTACTCCACCGCTGCCCGTGACCTCCCTTGGCGCCGGCCCGGCGTGGACGCCTGGGCGGTGCTGGTCAGCGAGGTGATGCTCCAGCAGACCCCGGTGGCCCGTGTCGAGCCGGTCTGGCGCGACTGGCTGGCTCGCTGGCCGTCACCGGCCGCGCTCGCTGTGGCGACCCCGGCCGACGTCATCCGCGCCTGGGGCAAGCTCGGCTACCCCCGTCGCGCGCTGCGGCTGCGGGAGGCCGCAACCGTCGTCGTCGAACGACACGGAGGCGTCGTCCCGGCCGAGGTCATCGACCTCGAGGCGCTGCCCGGGGTCGGCACCTACACCGCGCGGGCGGTCGCGTGCTTCGGCTACCGCAGCCCTCAGCCGGTGGTCGACACCAACGTCCGTCGGGTGGTGGCCCGGCTGGTGCACGGCCGCGCCGAAGCCGGGAACGCGCGGGCCGCCGACCTGGCCGACATCGCCGCCCTGGCGCCGGAGGAGCCGGAGCGAGCGGTGCGCTTCTCGGTCGCCGTCATGGAACTCGGGGCGCTGGTCTGCGTGGCCGCCACGCCCCGGTGCGGCGCGTGCCCGGTCCGGGAGCGGTGCGCCTGGCGGTTGTCCGGATGCCCGCCGCACGACGGCCCGCCCCGGCGGGTGCAGAAGTTCGCCGGCACCGACCGGCAGGTGCGGGGTCGCCTGCTCGACGTGCTGCGCGCCACCTCCGCGCCGGTCGCGCCGGCGGAGCTCGACGAGGCCTGGGACGACGCCGTCCAGCGGTCCCGCTGCCTGGACTCCCTGCTCACCGACGGCCTGGTCGAGCAGACCGACGATGGGCTCCTCACTCTCCCCACGAGTTGATCATCGTCCGCGTACCGCTGACACGCGGGCACGCGGCGTGTCGCCGCGCACGCGCACGATGATCAACTCGGGGAGACGACGAAGGCCCCTCCACTCGGGTGAGCGGAAGGGCCTTCCTCGTGTGCGTGCGGTGTCCTACTCGGCCTTACCGGCCGGGCCTTCCTCGTCACCCTCGGCGCCCGAGAGGGCCACCGGCGGGGTGTCGGGCACGGCGATCGGCTTGGGCTCACCGCGGAAGGTGAACTTCTGCGCCGCACCCTCGGCGTCGTCGACGTCCACCACGATGATCTGACCGGCGGCCAGCTCCCCGTAGAGGATCTTCTCGCTCAGCGCGTCCTCGATCTCGCGCTGGATGGTCCGACGCAGCGGACGCGCACCCAGCACCGGGTCGAAACCGCGGTGCGCCAGCAGCCGCTTGGCCGCCGGGGTGATCTCGAGCGCCATGTCCTTGTTCGCCAGCTGGCCCTCGACCCGGGCGACCATGAGATCGACGATCTCGATGATCTCGTTCTCGGTCAGCTGGTGGAACACGACGATGTCGTCGATGCGGTTGAGGAACTCGGGGCGGAAGTGCTGCTTGAGTTCCTCGTTCACCTTGAGCTTCATCCGCTCGTAGTTGCTAGCGGTGTCGTTCCCGACCTGGAAGCCGAGTCCGACCGCCTTCGAGATGTCCCGCGTACCGAGGTTCGTGGTGAGGATGAGAATCGTGTTCTTGAAGTCCACTATCCGGCCCTGGCCATCGGTGAGCCGGCCATCTTCGAGCACCTGCAGCAGCGTGTTGAAGACATCGGCGTGCGCCTTCTCGATCTCGTCGAAGAGAACGACGGAGAACGGCTTGCGCCGCACCTTTTCGGTGAGCTGGCCACCCTCGTCGTAACCGACGTAGCCAGGAGGGGCACCGACGAGACGGGAAACGGTGAACCGGTCGTGGAACTCGCCCATGTCGATCTGGATGAGCGCGTCGTCCTCACCGAAGAGGAACTGCGCGAGCGCCTTGGCGAGCTCGGTCTTACCGACACCGGAGGGGCCGGCGAAGATGAACGAGCCACCGGGACGGCGCGGGTCCTTGAGCCCCGCACGCGTGCGCCGGATAGCCTGGCTGACGCTCTTGATGGCCTCTTCCTGGCCGATGATCCGCTTGTGGAGCTCGTCCTCCATGCGGAGCAGGCGGGAGGTCTCCTCCTCGGTCAGCTTGAAGACCGGGATGCCGGTCCAGTTGGCCAGCACCTCCGCGATCTGCTCGTCGTCGACCTCGGCGACGACGTCCATGTCGCCGGCCTTCCACTGCTTCTCGCGCTCGGCCTTCGCGCCCAGCAGCGTCTTCTCCTTGTCGCGCAGTGACGCGGCCTTCTCGAAGTCCTGCGCGTCGATCGCCGACTCCTTCTCGCGGCGGATGCCGGCGATCCGGTCGTCGAACTCGCGCAGGTCCGGCGGGGCGGTCATCCGCTTGATGCGCATGCGCGCGC
>JALYMS010000033.1 GCA_030773535.1 Actinomycetota bacterium
TGGAAGGGCCGGGACTGGACGCCGGAGAGCGACGAGCCCTCCAGCCACCCCAACAGCCGGTTCTGCACGCCGATCACGCAGTGCCCGATCCTCGCGCCGGAGTACGACGACCCGAAGGGCGTGCCGATCTCGGCCATTCTCTTCGGCGGCCGCCGCAAGACGACGATCCCGCTGGTCAGCGAGGCCCGGGACTGGAACCACGGCGTGTTCATGGGCGCGACGCTGTCCTCGGAGACGACGGCCGCCGCCACCGGCGCCGTCGGCGTCGTCCGCCGCGACCCCTTCGCGATGCTGCCCTTCATCGGATACAACGCCGGTGACTACTTCGCCCACTGGGTGAACACCGGCAAGCAGCACGACTCCACCAAGCTGCCGAAGATCTTCTACGTGAACTGGTTCCGGCGTGACGAGGACGGCGGCTTCCTGTGGCCGGGCTTCGGCGAGAACAGCCGGGTGCTGAAGTGGGTCGTCGAGCGCCTCGAGGGCACGGCGGCCGCCGTCGAGACCCCCGTCGGCCACGTCCCCACGGCGGACTCCCTCGACGTGTCCGGGCTGGGCATGACCCCGGAGCAGGTCGAGCAGGCTCTGGCGGTCAAGCCCGAGGAGTGGCGGGAGGAGATCCCCCAGATCACCGAGTGGTTCGAGAAGTTCGGCGACAAGCTGCCGAGCACCATGTGGGACGAGCTGGAGATCCTCAAGAGCCGGCTCGCGTGAGCTGACGGCGGTCCCCACGCCGGAGGCCCAGGACCCGACCGGGGTTCTGGGCCTCCGTCGTCCGGCGGCCCCTGGTCGCTCGGTCCGGCCGCTGCGGCTCCCGGTCGGTTAGCGTGGCTGGGCACCTCTCGTGGCCCCTCCTCGTGGCCCCTCTTCGTGCGACGGAGGCTTCCCCGCTCGTGGCCAATCCCTATCTTCAGGTGCTGCGTACCCCGCACGCACTGCCGATGGTGTCGGCCGCCTTCATCGGCCGGCTGCCACTGTCGATGGTGGGGTTGGGTTGCGTGCTCCTGGTGGCCGCCGAGACCGGGTCCTACGGCCTCGGCGGCGCCGTCGCGGCTGTCGGTGCGGTGACGACGGCGATGGCCGGGCCCCTGCTGGGGCGTCTCGCCGACTCCTACGGGCAGCGCCGGGTGCTGCTGCCCGTGCTGGCCGTGTTCGTGCCGTCGGGCGTGACGTTCCTCTTCGCGGTGCGGGAGGACTGGCCGCTTTTGGTGCTCTTCGCGTCCGCGGGGCTGGCCGGCGCCTGCATCCCGCCGGTCTCCTCGATGATCAGGGTCCGCTGGACGCACCTGCTCCGCGGCAGCCACCGCCTGCCGACGGCGCTGGCGATGGAGTCCGTGGTCGACGAGTTCGTCTTCATCGTGGGACCGGTCCTGGTCACCTTCCTGTCCACGACCGGCCACGCGACGAGCGGGGTGGTCACCGCCTTCGTGCTGGCCGCCGTCGGGAGCCTGTTGTTCGCCGCCCAGGTCCGCACCGAGCCGCCACCGGCCGCGCACGAGCACCGCAACGGTCCCTCGGCGATGCGCGTCCCCGGGCTGCGGGTGCTGTTCGTCGTCGGGACGGCCATCGGCGCCATCCTCGGCACGCTGGAGATCGCGCTGGTCGCCTTCGCCGACGAGGCAGGCGCCAAACCACTGGCCGGTGTGCTCATCGCCGGGCTGGCGGTCGGGTCCATGATCAGCGGCATCGGGTGGGGAACGGTCCACTGGCGGACGCCGCTGCGCCGCCGGCTGGCCGCGGTACTGGTGCTGATGACCGTGCTGAGCCTGCCGCTGCTGGTGGTCCGCGACGTGTGGCTCATGGTTCCTTTCGTCGTCCTCGCCGGCGTCGCCGTGTCACCGTCGCTGATCAGCTCTTTCACGCTGGCCGAGGTGCTCGTGCCCCGGGCCTCGGTCACGGAGGCGTTCACCTGGATCGGGACCGCCCTGGGGCTGGGCGTCGCGATCGGTGCCTCCGTCGCGGGCAAGGTGGTGGACGTGGCGGGCGCCAACACGGCCTTCCTGGTGGCGATCGTCGCCGCCGCGGTCGCGGCGGTGGTCGTGGCGCTCTGCCAGCGACTGCTGCGCGTGCCGGCCGAGCATGCCGTGATCCCGGCGCTGGCCCGCTGACCCAGCGGCCGGGGACCGCCCCGGCCGGCTGCTGCATCCGTCGTCGCCACGTCGAGGGGCTCCGCTCGTTGGGCTAAAGGGCACGCGGTCCGGTATTGATGCGAGTTGTCGTGACCCGTGTGCCGACCGGCGGTGGACCTGCCGTGCGCCCGCTGCTGTCCAGAGCGGGGCGCAAGCGCTGGCTGGTCGGCGTCGTCGGGCCCGCGTCAGTGTCCGTGGTGCTGGTCCCGGTGTACCTGCTCGGTCCGGCGGAGTCGGGCACCGTCCGCGCCGTAACCCTGACCGTCGCGGTCCTCGCGGCGTGGATCGGCGTCTTCCGCGTCCCTGCCCATTGCTGGACGGCGGCCTGCGTGGCCGGGAGCTCCAGCCTGGTGGCCCTGGGTGACGTCACCTCCGGAGTCCTGGGCGCGGTCGGGTGGACGGTGGCCGGGCTGAGCCTTTCGACCTCGCCTTTTTGCTCGCCTACCTCCCTGTGGCTCGGGCTGCGCCGTCTGCTGCCCCGGGCGCAAGGCGGAGCTGGGCCGCCCCCTGGACGGCGTGATCGACGCCGGGGCGGTCCTGGTGGTCATGGCGTACGTCGAGTTGGAACTGGCCCTGGCGCCGGTCCTGGTGCCGGCCGCAGGGGAGGTGATCGCGCACGGCGCCGGCGTCCACGGAGACTCGATGCCGGGACTTCTCGCCACCGCCGTCCTGCTCGCCCTGGCGTTCGCCCGGGCCGCCCGGCTCCTGCAGGACCCGGTCGCGCTGCGCGCGAGCCTGCATTCCCAGACCCGTTACTTCTCCGCGCTGGCCGCCGACTCCTCCGACGCCGTGGTGGTGCTGGACCGGCAGGGCGGCCTCACCCATGACTCGGCCGAGCTGGCCCGGCTCCTCGGCGAGGACCGACCGTTCCGGCCGGCACGAAGCTGATCGACGTCGCCGTCCTCATCGACCGGGACGAGGTCGAGGCGCTCCTCGGTCGGGCTCTCGGCACCGAGGGCTCGGTCGTGGCTGCCGAGCTGGGCAGCCGGGTGGACTCGGACCGGCCACGCTGGTTCAGCGTTCGCATGGTCGGCCTGACCGAGGACCGAGACGTTGCGGGCGTCGTCGTCACGGTGCACGAGGTGACCGACCGGATCCTGGCCCAGCGGCAGATCGCCCACAACGCCCTCCACGACGGCCCGACCGGCCTGGCCAACCGCGTTGTTCGACGACCGGCTCGACCAGGCCCTGCGCCGTGCCGAGCCGATCGTTCCGGCGACTGGCCCGTCGTCCTCTACGTCGACCTGGACCGGTTCAAGGACGTCAACGACAGCCACGGTCACGCCTCCGGCGACCAGCTGCTCCAGGAGACCGCGGCGCGCTTCCTCACCGCCGTCCGGACGGGGGACACGGTCGCCCGGCTCGGCGGGGACGAGTTCGCGATCCTGCTCGAGCAGGCGCGGCCGGCCGCTGAGGCCGACGCGGTAGCGGAGCGGCTCATGGCCACGCTCGCCGTCCCGTTTGTCCTCGACAACCAGCGAGTGCGGGTGTCGGCGAGCATCGGCATGGCCGTCGGAGACGTCGGCTCGACGGCGGCCGCGATGGTGCTGGCCCGCACCCTCGGCCTGGAGCTGGTGGCGGAGGGTGTCGAGACCGAGACGCAGCACGAGCGCCTCCGCGCCGAGCGCTGCGAGCTCGCCCAGGGCTACCTGTACGCCGCTCCGCTGGACGCCGACGAGGCCGAGCTGCAGATCCTCGCACTCGTCGCCGCGCCTGCCGCCGGGACCCTCTCAGCCGTCGGCCGGCCGAGGACCGCTGCTGTCATGCTCGGCCGGTGAGCCGCGCCCGTCCCGCCGCCGGCGGCGGCCGCCGGCTCGGTGTGGCTCCCGAGCGACTCGGCCGCTGGCTCGACGGCGTGGCGGCGCGGCACGGTGCGTTCACCGAGGTGTCGACGGCGGACGGCTCCGTGCACATCAGGTGCGCCGACACCACCACCCTGGTGCTGCGGGCACCGTTCGGCTGGACGCCGGAGCCGGCCCTGCTGACGGGGTTCACCGCGGCCGCGCGCACTCCGCACCGGGCCGCTGTCCTGCTCGTCCGCCGGGGGCGCTGGGCAGTGGGGGTCTTCGACGGCGGCGAGCTGGTCGTCTCCAAGGTCGACGCGCGGCAGGTCCAGGGCCGGACGGCGGCAGGCGGCTGGTCCCAGCAGCGGTTCGCGCGGCGCCGGGCTCACCAGACCGACGCCGTCGTCTCGCACGCCGTCGAGACCGCCGTCCGCGTGCTCCTCCCGCACGTCGACGGCCTGGCCGCGCTGTTCACCGGTGGCGACCGCGGGCTGGTGGACGACGTCCTGGCCGACCCCCGGCTGAGGACCCTGGCAGCGCTGCGGCGGGAGCCGGCGCTCGACGTCGGGGAGCCGACCAAGGCCGCGCTGCTCGAGACGCCGGGGAAGTTCCGCGTCGTCGACGTCCACATCCTGGAGCCCGAGGACCGCAGCTAGGGGCCAAAAGCACGCTTTTGGCCCTCGTGACCGGGTCGACGGAACGGCGTAGCGTCCATCGACCGTGTCTCACTCCCGCGCTGAAGAGACCGCAGACCCCGATCCCGTGCTCGCCGCCGAACGAGCCCACCTGGCGCGGGCGGCCGACTGCCTGATCAGGATGCGGGCCGCCGCGGCTGCGGTCACCGACGCAGGGGTGGACGCCTGGGCGGCCGAGCGGCTCGGCGCCGCGCGGGCCGAGCGGCTGCGCTCGCTGGCCGCCGATCCCGGCGTACCGCCCTTCTTCGGCCGCACCGACACTCTGCCCGCCGACGCGGCCCGGGGGAGGTCTTCCACATCGGCCGCCGGCACGTCCGCGACGACGCGGGCGACCCCGTGGTCATCGACTGGCGGGCCCCCATGAGCCGGCCGTTCTACCAGGCCAGCGCCGCCCGACCGCAGGGGCTGCTCCGTCGGCGTCGATTCGGCTTCGCCGGCGGCGAGCTGACCGGGTACGAGGACGAGCCCTTGACCCGGGATGCCTCGAGGTCCCCGGACGAGCCGGGGAAGTTCCTGCGGGAGGAGATCGAGCGCCCCCGCAGCGGCCCGATGCGCGACATCGTCGCCACCATCCAGCCCGACCAGGACGACATCGTGCGGGCCCCACTCGACGAGTCGATCTGCGTGCAGGGCGCGCCGGGTACCGGGAAGACCGCCGTCGGGCTGCACCGCGCGGCCTACCTGCTCTACACGCACGGCAGCCAACTGGCCCGGACCGGCGTCCTCGTCGTGGGCCCCAACCGTGCGTTCCTCCGCTACATCGAGCAGGTGCTGCCCACCCTGGGGGAGGTCGACGTCGACCAGACGACCGTGTCCGGGCTCACCGCGCGGGTGCCGGTCCGGGCCCAGGACCGCTCCGAGGTGGCCGTGCTCAAGGGCGACGTCCGCATGGCGGAGGTCCTGCGCCGGGCGCTGTGGGGGGAGGTCGCCAAGCCGTCGGACTCGATGCAGGTCCCGCTCGCCGGGCGGCGCTACCGGATCCCGGTGGAGCGGCTCAAGCGCTACGTCGACGACCTGCGCCGGGGAAGCCGTGTGGACGACGACCAGCAGCTGCTCCACTACTCCGCCGGCCGCCAGCGGCTGGCGATGCTGCTCGCGGAGGACGCCCGTCGGCAGATGAGGAGGCCGGCGGCAGCCCGACGGACGCCGAGACCGCCGGGGCCGCCCGCAGCGTCCAGGTGCGGGCGTTCTGCGACGACGTCTGGCTGGCTCGGGACGCCGCGGCGGTGGTCTTCGACCTCCTCACGCAGCCGGTTCGATTGGCCCGCGTGGCCCGCGAGATCCTGGACGAGCGCGAGCAGGCGTTGCTCCTGTGGTCCCCGGCCCCGCGTTCGGTGCGGACCGCCCCCTGGGCCGCTGCCGACACGGTGCTGGTGGACGAGGTGGCCGGGCTGCTGGAACGCACGCCGGGATACGGCCACGTGGTGCTGGACGAGGCCCAGGACCTGTCGCCGATGCAGTGCCGAGCGGTCGGCCGCCGGCTGGCCGCCGGATCGCTCACCGTGCTGGGCGACCTCGCCCAGGCGACGAGCCCGTGGTCGCCGTCGGACTGGTCGGAGACGCTCACCGGCCTCGGCCGGCCGGCCACCGTCGTCCGCCCCCTGACCCGCGGCTACCGGGTGCCCGGTGAGGTGCTCGACTTCGCCAACCGCCTGCTCCCGCTCATCGCCCCGCAGTTGCCGGCGGCGACGGCGGTGCGCTCCGATCCCGGGTCGCTCGCCGTCCGGCCGGTGTCGGCGCTGGCCGGTCCACTCGTCGAGGTGGTGGCCGGGCTGGTCGCCTCGCCCGGCTCCGTCGGGGTGATCTGTGCCGACGACGCGGTGGTGGAGATGGTCGGTTCGCTCGAGGGCGCGGGCCTGAGCGCGGCCGCGCTCACCGACGAGGGCGACGCGGTCGGCCGGGTGGCCGTCGTGCCGGCCACCCTGGCCAAGGGCCTGGAGCTCGACGCGGTCGTGGTGGTGGATCCCGCCGCGATCGTGGCCGCGGAGCCGCGGGGGCTGCACCGGCTCTACGTCGTCCTCACGCGGGCGGTGAGCACGCTGGTCGTCCTGCACCGCGGCGACCTTCCGGCGCCCCTCGCCTCGGTGTCGACAGGGGTGGTGCCGACCGGGATGGGGCCGGTGTGACCTGAGTTCCCCGGAGGCGGACGGCCGGCTCCCGGCGCGGCGTTGCCCCTTGGAACCCGGAGGCGTTCCTGTTGAGGTGATGGCCGCATCGGAGGGAGGAGGGCCATGGACTCGCGCACGGATCGGCTGCGCACGCTGCGCACGCTCGTCCTCACCATCGTCCTCGCGGGCGCCCTCCTGGCCGGGCTGCTGTTCCCCTGGGTGGGCGGTCCGGCGCTGGCCGCGCAGCGCTCAACGGGCCTGCTCGGTGATCCCCCTATCGAGCTGACCGACGCACCCCCTCCCGGCAACACCGTGATGCTCGCCGCCAACGGTGAGGTGATCACGTCCTTCTACGCCGAGAACCGGGACCCGGTCGAACCGGACCAGATCGCCG
>JALYMS010000034.1 GCA_030773535.1 Actinomycetota bacterium
CTCCGACGCCGATGCTCCAGCCCCCGTGCCTGACCAGCCGGACCACGACGTCCACGACGTCCGCCGGGTCGGCCAGGACGCCCTGGAACTCGTCCCCCGCCGTCCGCTCGAAGGCGAGCACGGGAGCGACGCCGCCGCCGCTGAGCAGGGCGAGGGCCTCAGGCACGCGGTCGGACCCCCGACGGCTGGCCCGCTGGTCGACGGTGAGCACGTAGGACACTTAGCAAGTCTGACACCTTTCTCCGACTGATGCAAGGCTCAGAGCTTGTCGGCCACCTCTGCCGGGAACCCACCGGTGGCCACCGGGCCCCATGCGGTGACCGTGATGCGCAGGAGCGCCTTCCCCTGACGAATCATGGCGGCGCGGTACTCGTCCCAGTTGGGGTGCTCCCCGCTGATCGACCGGTAGTACTCGACGAGCGGTTCCAGCGCCTCGGGCAACCCGAGCACCTCCGCCCGACCGTCCACCTGGACCCAGGCGCCGTCCCACTCCGGCGACAGGACGCACAACGAGACGTCCGGATTCCGGCGGGCGTTCGCCACCTTCGCGCGCTGCGGATAGGTAGAGACCACGATCCGGCCCTCGCCGTCGACACCGAAGGTGACCGGGGACAGCTGGAGGCCGCCCGAACCCCTCGGGGTCGGCAGCACCGCCTGGTGGCGGGGGCGCAGGAACTCCAGCACAGCGTCCCGGTCGACCCGGTCCGCGGTCGCGATCTTCGGCATATCGGGACGCTACTTCCGGGGACCGACAGTCCGCACCGCCCGATCCCGTCGCACGCAGTGTGTTCTCATCGACGGCATGAGGCTCCGTCTACCTGGTCGCACGAACGAACAGCCGGAGGCCTCCGATCCCGAAGGGGCCGGTCCGCGGCGGCGCACCGGCGCGACCGACGAGCTCACGGCCGCACCGGCACCGTCGGCCGGCCGCGGCCCCAAGGTGCGGGCCGCCACCCGCTCGCTCGCCGTCGCCGCGGGCCAGCTGCTGCTCATCGTCGCAGCGCTCGTGGTCACCGGTTACGTGCTGGGCAGGCTCTGGGGCATCCTGCTGCCGGTCGTCCTGGGGCTGCTGTTCACCACGGTCCTCTGGCCGCCCACCCGGTTCCTCCGCCACCGCGGCTGGCCGCCGGCCCTGGCCGCCTCCGTCGTTCTGCTGGGCTTCCTGGCCGCCTTCGGTGGGCTGATCGCCGTGATAGCGCCGCAGGTCAGCAGTCAGGTGGGCGACCTCATCGAACAGGCCACGGCCGGTCTGCAGGACATCCAGGTGTGGCTCAGCGGCTCGCCGTTCAACCTGGGCGAGGACCAGGTCGGTCAGGCCGTGGACAACGCCATCAACTCGCTGCAGGACAACGCCCAGAGCATCGCCGGCGCCGCGCTCACCGGCGCCACCGTCGTCGGGAACAGCCTGCTCAACCTGGTGCTGGCGCTGCTCCTGGCCTTCTTCTTCCTCAAGGACGGCCCCCGCTGGGTTCCGTGGCTGTCCGCGCAGACCGGACCGGGGGCGGCACGGCACGTGGCGGCGCTGTCCTACAAGACCTGGGCGACGCTCTCGGAGTTCATCCGTCAGCAGGCCCTCGTCGGGTTCATCGATGCGCTGTTCATCGGCATCGGACTGCTGGTCCTGGGGGTGCCGTTGGTCCTCCCGCTGGCGGTGCTGACCTTCCTCGGCGGGTTCATCCCGATCATCGGGGCGTTCGTCGCCGGCGCCTTCGCCGTCCTCATCGCGCTGGTGAGCCAGGGCTTCACCACCGCGCTCATTGTGCTGGCCCTGGTCGTCCTCGTGCAGCAGATCGAGGGCAACGTGCTGCAGCCGATCATCCAGGGGCGCGGCCTCAACCTGCACGCCGCCGTGGTCATCCTGGCGGTGACCGCGGGCAGCCAGCTGGCCGGCATCACCGGCGCCTTCCTCGCCGTGCCCGTCGCAGCGCTGATCGCAGTCGTCTACCGCTACGTGCGGGACGAACTGGACGACAAGTCTCCCGACCTCGCCGACGACGGCACCCGTGCACGGGTCACCGGCGACGACACCGGCGCAGAACTGGTCCACGATCAGGTGGAGCCGCCGAAGGACGACCAGCCGGGGCGCTGAGCGCGGGGGCCGACCTCCGGGGACCATGGGAATGCCGCCGCACCGTCGGGGGCTGCACTCGAGGTACGAGCGCGACACCGACCCGAGCCGAGGGGATCTACCGTGGTCCAGCGACCGGAGGAGCTCGTCGAGCTCCTCCCCGAAGCCGAGCGCTTCCTCGCCCGGGAGGCCACCGCCGCAGCGCCCGCCGAGCAGCCCGGTCTGGTGCTGGTGCACGACCTCGCGGGCGACTTCGACGCCGCGCACGCCGGAGCGCTGGCCGGTGCGCACCTGCTCGCCGGGCTCCCGCACGAGGTGATCGCCCGCTTCGACGCCGAC
>JALYMS010000035.1 GCA_030773535.1 Actinomycetota bacterium
GGCCGGGCGCTGTGGACGACGCTGCTCGTCCCGATCCTGCTGGTCGGCCCGGTGTCGGTCGTCGTCGGCCTGGCGGTGCTGCTGCTGGTGAGCGTCACCCCGTGGGCCTGGCTGCTCATCGCCCCGCTGCTGGTCGCCCTGGGTCTGCTGTACCGCCGCTTCGGGGCGGTCACCCGCGAGGGCCACAGCGTCGAGCGGGTCTACGACTTCGCCCGGCGGGTGGAGCAGGTGACCCCGGACGAGGCGGGCACGCGGCAGATCGTCCAGGCCGTCCGGGAACTGCTCAACGCCGACCGGGTGGCGCTCTGGCTGCCTCCCTACCTCGACGAGGAGCCTCGCCTGGTCGTCTCCGCGGAGAACGGGGCGGTCTGGTACGACGGCCCCGGCGATCCCGACGACGTGCTGCGGCGCCGAGCGGTCGCCTCGACCGACGGGCCGGTGCTGGTGTCGCTCGACCGTGCCGACCCCGAGGAGGCGGCGGCCCTGGCCCGGCGGGGAGCCTCCGACCTGCTGGGCGCGGCGGTCACGACCGCGGCCGGGGAGCCCGGGTACCTGGAGGTCTGCGACCGGCGCAGCGAGGTGCTCTCGTTCGGCGACAGCGACCGTGCCGCACTGGACTCGATGATGACCCACGTCAACGCGGCCATCCGACAGCAGCACCTGCTCATGCAGATCCGCTACGACGCCGACCACGACCGGCTGACCGGTCTGCCCAACCGGCAGCGGCTGGCGGCGGAGATCGACCAGGTGCTGTCGCCCGACCCCGAGGGCGCGCGGGCGGGCCTCATCCTGGCGGCGTTGGGCAACTACACCGAGGTGACCGACACGCTCGGGCACGCGGCCAGCGATGAGCTCCTCCTCGTGACCGCAGGACTCCTGCGCGAACACGCCCCGCCGCACGCCCTTCTCGCGCGCATGGAGGGCGAGCAGTTCGCCGTCCTCCTGCCCGGGCTGTCGCTGGCGGCCACGGAGCGTGCCGCCCGCAGGCTGCGTGAGGCCGCCTCGACGCGCGCCCGGGTGGCCGGCCTGGACCTGGAGGTCACCCTGACCATCGGGGTGGCGGCCTCCCCGGTGCACGGAACGGACCCGGGCACCCTGATGCAGCGTGCCGACGTCGCGCTGCTGGCCGCCTCCAACTCCGGCGGGGTCGCCAGCTACCACCCGATCCTCGACCAGCAGAGCCTGCGGCGACTGCAACTGGGCACCGAGCTCGAGCAGGCGATGGCCGACGGCCAGATCACGGTCGTCTTCCAGCCGATCATCGACGCCCAGACCTCCGACATCGTCTCCGTCGAGACCCTGGTCCGCTGGGCGCACCCGCGGTACGGGCCCATACCTCCCGACGACTTCATCCACCTCGCTGAGCAGATCGGCCGGATCGGCGCCGTCACCGACCACGTGCTCGACCTGGCCCTCGCCCGGTGCCGCCGCTGGCTGGACCAGGACATCGCCCTGTCGGTCGCCGTCAACCTGTCGGTGCACTGCCTCACCGAGCCCGACCTCGTCGCCCGGGTCCGGCGCTCGCTGCAGCGCCACCGGGTGCCTGGTGAGCTGCTCACCCTGGAACTGACCGAGGGCAGTGTCGTCGACGACTCCGTCCGCGACAGCACGGTGCTCGCCGACCTGCACGCCCTGGGGCTGCGCCTGTCGATGGACGACTTCGGGACCGGCTACTCCTCGCTGTCCCAGCTCCGCCAGCTGCCCATCGACGAGGTGAAGATCGACAAGTCCTTCGTGCTCGGGATGTCCACCAGTCAGGGCGAGTCGTTCATCGCGCGCTCGATCATCGAACTGGCCCACAACCTGGGCCTGCGCGTCGTGGCGGAGGGCGTGGAGGACGAGCTGACCCGCAATCTGCTCACCGAGATGGGCTGCGACAAGCTGCAGGGCTTCCTGGTCAGTCGCCCCCTGCCCGACGACCGCCTGGAGAGCTGGCTGCTCGCCCGCACCGGCGTGCGGTCCGCGGCACCGGGAGCCACGCACCGGCGGCTGTTCGTCCGCACCTGAGCCGCGCCGAGGGTCACCCCCTGGGAGAACGGAGGGGGCGGCGAGGTACAGTCTTGAGGCTCTTCGAGCACGCCCCTTTAGCTCAGTCGGCAGAGCGTCTCCATGGTAAGGAGAAGGTCTACGGTTCGATTCCGTAAAGGGGCTCGTACAACCCGACCGACCGGTCCAGTCGCGAGACCGGGCCGCAGTGGTCACCCGGCGGTGTAGCTCAGCCAGGTAGAGCAAGCGGCTCATAATCGCTGTGTCACCGGTTCAAGTCCGGTCACCGCTACTCCCGACGGATCCCGCACCGGGGTCCGTCCGCACGCCCCCGCCGCGCCGGCGCTCGCCGGCCGGGAACGACAAGGCTAGGAGCGCTCCATGGCAGCCACCGATGTACGTCCGAAGATCACCCTGGCCTGCCAGGAGTGCAAGAACCGCAACTACATCACCCGTAAGAACCGGCGCAACGACCCCGACCGGCTCGAGCTCAAGAAGTACTGCCCGCGGGAGCGCAGGCACACGGTGCACCGCGAGACCCGCTGACCCGGATCGAACGGGCGGAGAGCGGAGCATGGCGCTGGACCGGGAACTGGTCGGTCGCAGCTACCCGCCCTCGGCCGCCTACGAGGTAGGCCGGGCCAAGATCGCCGAGTTCGCGGCAGCGATCGGGGACGACGACCCGGTGTACCGCGACGCCGACGCCGCCCGGGCGGCCGGCCACCCGGACGTCATCGCGCCGCCCACGTTCGCCATCGTGGTGACCCTCGAGGCCGCCAACGTGGTCCTCGGTGACCCCGCCGTCTCCCTGGACTACAGCCGGGTCGTGCACGGCGAGCAGCGGTTCCTCCACCACCGGCCGATCCGCGCCGGTGACCGGCTGGTCGCCACCACGACGATCGACGCTGCCCGAACGGTGGCCGGCAACGATCTGCTGACCACGCGCGTCGATCTCGCCACCGAGGACGGCGAGGCCGTCTGCACGGCGACGACCATGCTGGTCGCCCGGGGCGCGGAATGAGCCCGGTGACCGCCGACGTCACGGTCGGCAGCGAGCTGCCCGAGCAGGTCTACCGGGTCACCCGCGCCGATCTCGTCCGGTACGCGGGGGCGTCCGGCGACTTCAACCCGATCCATTGGAACGACCGGGTCGCCACCTCGGTGGGCCTGCCCGGGGTGATCGCCCACGGCATGTTCACGATGGCGCTCGCGGCGCGCGCGGTGACCGCCTGGACCGGCGAACCGGGCGCGCTCGTCGAGTACCACGTTCGTTTCGGCCGGCCGGTCGTCGTCCCTGACGACGACGCGGGCGCGGAGGTGACCGTCCGGGGCAAGGTAGGGGCGATGGTTGACGAGGGCCGGGTTCGGGTCGACCTGACCGTCACTACCGGTGGCGAGAAGGTGCTCTCCCTGGCGCGCGCCACCGTCCGCCTGGCATGAGGCCGTGGCGGCCGGCCTTCCTGGCCGCTGCTGGGCTGCTCCTGCTGTCCGGGTGCACCTCCTTCGCCGAGACCGTCGCCGAGCGGGACGTCGGACCGACCCCGCAGGTCCCCGCCGAGCAGAGCTGTCCGGCCGAGCGGGCCGCGCCGGATCCCGACCGGCCGGTGGTGGCCCTGGACTTCCGGCTGGAGGACGACCTGCGCACCGTGACGGGGACGCAGACCGTCGTCTTCACCCCGGACCGGCCGACCGGCGAGCTGGTCTTCCGGCTGGTGCCCAACTCCCCCGAGTCCACCGAGAGGGGCAACCGGCTGGTCGTCGACGGCGTACGCGGCCGGGACGTGGCCTCCGCCGGTTACGAGGGGGCGGGCGCGGCCGACCCGGGTGGGCTCTACGTCGTCCGGCTCGACGGCGAACTGGCAGCGGGGGAGTCCACCGAGGTGGAACTGGACTTCACGATCTCCCTCGGGACCGGGGGCTTCGACCGCCTCGGAACCGACGACGGGGTGTCCTGGTGGGCCAGCGGTGCGCCCCTGCTCGCCTGGGAGCCCGGGGTGGGCTGGGCCCGCGATCCCTTCGTGGACGTCTCCGGGGAGACGGCCAGCAGTCCCGTCGCAGACGTCACCCTGCGCGTCTCCGCCCCCGAGCGGCTGACCGTGCTGATGACCGGGGACCAGGCGCCGGCGTCCGAGCCGGTGGACGGCCGCCGCACCTGGACGTCCACGGAGCCCGTCGCCCGCGACGTCAGCGTCGCGGCGGGCTCGTTCACCACCACCGAGCGGACGACGCCGGGCGGTGTCCGGGTCACCGCCGGCGTGCTGCCCAACCCCGAGCTGCCGGTCGACCGGCTCGCCGACTGGACGGTGCAGGCCATCGCCGACCTCGAGCAGCGGTTCGGTCCCTTTCCCTACCGGACGCTCACCGTGCCGCTGCTCCCGGACTATGGCGGCGGTATCGAGTACCCCAGCTCGATCCTCATGGCGACGCCCACCCGCTTCGTGCTCGTGCACGAGGTGGCCCACATGTGGTTCTACGGAATGGTCGGCAACTCGCAGTTCCGCGACCCGTGGCTCGACGAGGCGTTCGCCACCTACGCGGAGGAGACCCTGGACCTCCCGCCGGCCGGAGTGGTGGAGGAGCGGCTGATCGCGGAGGGCGACGTGGGCGATTCCATGCTCGACTTCGCCGACGAGGGGACCCGGTTCTACTTCGCGACCGTGTACAGCAAGGGTGGTGCAGCCCTGCACGCCGCCCGGGACGCCGTGGGGGCGGAGATGTTCGACGCCGCCGTCCGGTGCTACGTGGACGCGAACGCCTGGACCATCGCGACGCCCGACGATATCGGCGCCGCCCTCGCCGACCTGCCGGCGGCGGTGGCGGTGCTCACCCGCGCCGGAGCCCTGGACGAGGACGACGTCCCGCGCTGAGGTCCGGCGCCCGGGCGTCGGGGCGGTCTAGTCGGCGGACCCAAGCAGCCGCTGCAGCCGGGCGACGCCTTCCACGAGGTCGTCGTCTCCGAGCGCGTAGGACATCCGCAGGTAGCCCGGCGTCCCGAACGCCTCGCCGGGGACCACCGCCACCTCGACCTCCTCCAGGATCAGCTCCGCGAGTTCGGCGCTGCTCCCGGCGGTCCGGCCGGCGATCGGGCGGCCGAGCAGGTCCTTGACCGAGGGGTAGACGTAGAAGGCGCCCTGCGGCTCGGGGCAGGCGATGCCCGGGATCTCGCGCAGCATCGACACGATGGTCTGCCGCCGCCGGTCGAAGGCGGTCCGCATCTGCGCCGCGGCCGACAGGTCGCCCCGCAGCGCCGCGATCGCGGCGGCCTGGGAGACGTTGGCGACGTTGGACGTGGCGTGCGACTGGAGATTGGTCGCCGCCTTGACCACGTCCGGCGGGCCGAGGATCCAGCCGACTCGCCAGCCGGTCATGGCATAGGTCTTCGCCACCCCGTTCACGACGACGCAGCGGTCGGCGAGCTCGGGCACGAGCACCGGCATCGAGGGTGCGGCGACCCCGCCGTACGTGAGGTGCTCGTAGATCTCGTCGGTCATGACCCACAAGCCGGCGTCGAGCGCCCAGCGCCCGATCTCCTCGACCTGCTCGGCCGGGTACACGGCCCCGGTCGGGTTGGAGGGGGAGCAGAAGAGCAGCACCTTGGTGCGGGGCGTGCGGGCGGCTTCCAGCTGACCGACCGACACCAGGTAGCCGCTCTGCTCGTCGGCGACGACGGGCACCGGGACGCCGCCGGCCAGGCGGATGGCCTCGGGGTAGGTGGTCCAGTAAGGGGCCGGCACGAGGACCTCGTCGCCAGGGTCGAGCATCGTGGCGAAGGCCTCGTAGATCGCCTGCTTGCCGCCGTTGGTCACGAGAACGTTGGCGGCGGTGGCTGCCAGCCCGGAGTCGCGTGCCGTCTTGGCGACGATCGCCTCCTTGAGGGCGGGCAGGCCCCCGGCCGGGGTGTAGCGGTGCATCGCGGGCTGCCGGGCCGCCTCGACCGCGGCGTCGACGATGTAGTCCGGCGTCGGGAAGTCGGGCTCGCCCGCGCCGAAGACGATGACCGGCCTGCCCTCGGCCTTGAGCGCCTTGGCCTTCGCGTCCACCGCCAGCGTGGCCGATTCG
>JALYMS010000036.1 GCA_030773535.1 Actinomycetota bacterium
GGCGGCAGCAGAGGCCGCCGCCGCGGCGCGGCAGGCGCGGGCGAACGCCGGGGGCGGCGGATCGGGTGGGAGCGGCGGCACGGGTCGTGGCGGCGGATCGGGGTCCTCCGGCTATGTCGCGCCGACGTCGGGCCGCGTCTCGAGCTGCTACGGCGCGCGCTGGGGCGTGACGCACTTCGGTGTCGACATCGCGGCTCCGATCGGGACCCCCATCTACGCGGCGCACTCAGGGGTGGTCGCGCGTGCCGGTGCCGCGACGGGGTTCGGCCAGGCCGTCTACATCCGGGGCGACGACGGAGCGGTGACCGTCTACGGCCACGTCAATGACTACTTCGTGTCCGCCGGTGAGCGCGTCCGCGCGGGCGAGGAGATCGCCGAGGTGGGCAACCGCGGGCAGTCCACCGGCCCTCACCTGCACTTCGAAGTGCACCCCAGCGGCCAGATGTACGGCGGGCAGGTCAACCCGGTCCCGTGGCTGAACGCGCGGGACATCTACCTGGGCGGCTGCGGCGGCTGACCGGCCTCCGGACGACCGCCCGACCGGCAACGGCCCGTCACCTCGGGGATGAGTGGCGGGCCGTCGCTGTCCCCGGCCGAGGACCGGACGGGACGATCAGTCCGAGGGCGCCCCCGGCTCGCCCCCGCCGTCGTCGATGCCGCACTCCTCGCGGAGGTAGGCCCCCACGTGGGCCGAGGCCGGACCGACCTGGGTCTGCAGCTGTCCGATCTGCTCCTGAAAGGCGGTCCGCTCGGTCGGGTCGTCGAAGTCGGTGGACGCCAACGCCGTAGCGATCTGCTCCACGCCGTCGCCGAGGGTGTTCCAGTCCGCGGCGATCTCCTCGGGCGGCTCGACAGCGCGGAAGCCGGTGGCGGCCTGCTGCAGTGCTGTCTGGACCGTGGCCGGATCCGGCTGTCCGCCGAGGGTGGCGGCCACCTGTTCCTGGAGAGCGGTCGCGGCCGCGCAGAACTCGGAGTCCGCCCGCTCGCCGGTGCCCTCGGACGCGCTGGAGGCAGCCGGGCCGGCCTCGGTGGAGGCGGGTCCGGCCTCGTCGGATGCTCCGCACCCGGAGAGGACGACGAGGGCAGCGGCCACGGTCAGCCCGGTACGGCATGCGGGCGGGATTCGGCGCATGCGATTGAGGCTAGCCGCCGGCCGGGCGCGTCCGACGGCTCGCGGCTAGCGTCGCGGGAGTGGACGTGCCGGCCGACCCGCGGATGACGTGGGGGCTGCCAGCTCTCGGCGAGCTGCCTCCGGTGGCCGCGCTCGAGCCGCTGGTCACGCGGGTGCTCGCCCCCAACCCCTCGCCGATGACCCTGGACGGGACCAACACCTACGTCGTCGGTGAGCCCGGGAGTGGGCAGGCGTTCGTGGTCGACCCGGGGCCCGACGACGCCGTGCACCGGGCGGCCGTCGAGGCAGCGCTGACCGAGCGCGGCGCCCGGTGCGTCGCCGTCCTCGTGACCCACCATCACGGCGACCACGCCGAGGCAGCCCAGCCGTGGGCGCGGTCGTTCGGCGTACCGGTGGCCGCCGGGAGCAGGGCCGTGGCCGGCACGGATGGACGACTGCTCGAGGCGGGGGAGCGGCTCGCTCTCGCCGGCACGGCGGTGGACGTCGTCCCGACACCGGGCCACACCGCCGATCACCTCGCGTTCCGGCTCGAGTCCGGCGCGGTGCTCGTCGGTGACCACGTCCTGGGCCGGGGAACGTCGGTGGTCAGCCATCCGGAGGGCGAGGTCGTCGCCTACCTCGAGTCGCTCCGCCATGTCCACGACCTCGGCCCCGCGGCGCTCTACTGCGGCCACGGCCCGGAGCTGACCCAGGATCCCGGAGCGGTCCTCGGCTTCTACCGGGCCCACCGCGCCTATCGCGAGACCCAGCTGCTCGCTGCCCTGGGATCCGGTCCGGCGACGGTGGACGAATTGGTCGCCGTCGTCTACGCGGGGGTTCCCCGCCACCTGTGGCCGTCCGCCGCGCAGTCCACCCGCGCCACCCTCGTCAAGCTGCACGCCGAGGGGCGGGTGGACGGCGGGATCGAACCCGGTGCGACGGTGCGCCTGGCCTGATTGGCCGGGATCAGTTCCCCGGGGCGCCGGCGGCCCAGCAGCACCAGATCCGCCGACGAGCGCACTGCCAGCCCGGGCCCGACGACCCACGGCAGCACGAGCGCGGCCGCCAGGGCGCCGGCCATCGGCGCCCCCACGAAGAGCAGCAAACCGAGTGCGCGGAGCCGAGGATGGTTCCCGGTCGTGCGGCGCGGCTTCCGGGGTGGCGGTCCTACCGCGTCAGGAAAAGGCTGTCGGGCCGGCCGATATCCAGCGGTGATCAGGGGCGAGCCGAGGGGATGACGCCCGCGGCGGGGAGGTGGGGGTGGACCGGGGAACGGTCCGGGCTGTCCCGGCGACGCGCTGTCCGCAGCCGCCGGGACGCCGGGCTCAGGGGGTCAGCGGATCGCGCGGATCTCGCTGGTGCCGGTGGTCGACAGCGGCGACCACGCGTCGGGATGGGGTCGCCCGGCGTCGACGACCCACGAGCGGGGAGGGGCGGCGGGACCTGCTCGGCGACCGCTCTCCGGGCGAGCGCTCAGGTGGACGATGAGGGCGAGGAGGACGAGTAGCCCTGCGAGCACACCGCCGATGACCAGAAGCGTCGAGAGCATGCACGCAGCGTAAGCGGAGGAATGTTCCGTGTCACCGAGCCCTAGGGGGCAATTGTCTCCGAAGATGGCTCCCCGAGTTGCCACACTTCGCCGCTTGACGGCGGCGGGGCGGGCCCTGCTGGACGTCCCCGCTGGCGGGCGGACACCTGACCGTAGAGCGCCCGGGTCGGCACCGGGGTATGCATGGGACAGGAGAGAGGGGGGTGGCGGTGGCAGACCTGCCACGGGCGGCCGGAAAGGCTGTCGGTGCCGCGCTCGGCGCGGTCGCGCGCGTGCGGGGCGGCAAGCCGATGCACCCGCGGGGTGCGGTGTTCTCGGCAGTGCTCGAGCGCTCCGGGAACGGCGCGGAGGACGGCGAGACCTGGGGTGTGCCGTGGCTGGACGCGGTCACCACCGACGCTGCGGTGGTTCGCCTCTCCCGCGGGGCGGGACTTCCCGCCCCGCTGCCCGACGTGCTGGGGTTGGCCATCCGGCTGCCGACCGGGCCGGCCGGACCGATCGACCTGCTCCTGTCCTCCACCGGGCGCGGGCGGGTGACCCGGCTGGTACCGGTCCTCCGGCGGGACGCCGCAGCCTTCTACTCCTCCGTCATGGGGTACCGCTCCGACGCGGGCAGCCTGCGCATCGCGGCCCTGCCGGAGGCCGTCGGCGTCCCCTCGGATCCGGGGCCGCTCGCGAACGCGGTGAGCCGGCAGGGACTGATTTTCCGCCTGGCCGCTGCGCGGGGCGCCGGGCCGTGGCTGCCGTTCGGGCGGCTGGTGCTCGGCGAGGCCGCGGAGCCGCTGGATCCCGATCTCCGCTTCGACGCGGTGCTCAATCCTCCACCGGGCCTGGTCCCGGACGGCCCGATGGCGCGCTTCCGGGCTCCCGCCTATGCGAGGGCACGGGCCGCCAGTTCGGCGGAGTGCCGGGCCTCGGCGTCATCCGATGGGGTCGTCACTGATTCGGTCCAGGGTGCCCCGGGTAGATCGGACATGATCGCCTCGAAACCCGTGGGCCGGTCGCCGAACCCGTCGAGCGGCACCGTTCGTGCTGGCCAGTGCTCGACCGCATGAGGAGCCGCAACCCCCGAGTGACCCCCGTACAGCCCGCCCTCGCCCGGCCCCGGTCGGCGTCCGACCGCATCCGGGTCGCGACCGTCCCGGGGGCCGGACCATACGTGGACGCCGTCCTCCCGCCGGAAGTCGTGCGCGTGGGCCCTTCCGGTGGTCCCGGGCCCTGGCTGGATGCGGGCTACCTGGCGGGGCACGCCGAAGACATCGACGTCCTCCACCTGCACACCGGGTCGGAACGGGTGAGGGACGCGGCGGTGCAGTGCTGGAGCGAGACGGTCCGCCGCTCGGGGGTCCCGCTCGTCGTGACCGTGCACCGCGTCCGGGCCGCCGGGACGCACCCGCATGCCGCGCCGAACGCGGTCGCGGCGGAAGAGGCGCACCTGCAGGCCGTGCTGGGCACCGCGGAGGTGGTGCTCACGCTGACCTCCGGTGCCGCCGACGCGATAGCCGAACGGTTCGGGCGGACCGCGATCGTGGTCGCGCATCCCTCGGTCGCCGGCCCGGACGCCGACCTGGGCGCGGAGCGCGGCCTCGTGGGGTTGCGGCTCCAACCCGCGGACCGGGAACCGCGAAACCACCTGGCCCTGGTGAGGGCCGCACTCTCCGGGGCCGTGTCCGGAGGCGGGCGGCTCCGGGTCCTGGCCGAGGCCGGAACGGACGTGCACTCCTCGGTCTGGGAGCTGGCCGCGCGCGAAGAGCTCGAACTGGTCGTCCACCGGGACGGCGACCGGGCGGCGCAGTTCCAGCAGCTGCACGTCGCGGTGTTGCCGGAATCCTGTGGAACGCACTCGCGTGACCTGGAGATCTGCCGTGACGTCGGAACCCGCGTGGTGACACCCAGCTGTGGCTGGTTCTCCGGCCAGTGGGGGGAGGTGGTGTCCTACTGCGAGGACGAACGGGGGGAGCTGGACGCCGTATCGCTCAACGCCGCGGTGTCGGCGGCGCTGACCCGGCCCATGCCCCGCCCGGCGGACCGCGAATGGCGGCAGGAGCAGCTGGCGGCTGTCCGGCAGGTGCACGCGGAGGTCTACGCCCAGGTGGCGGGGGACCGAGGTTGGGTCTGAGCGCGGTGGGGAGCGAATTCCGGTGCTCACTAGGCTCGTGGAGGCCGGCTGGGACATCGACCGATGCTCATCGGTCATCCCCGCCAGTCCCGACCGGAGGAATCGATGTCGCGCGGCGGCTTCGCGGTGGTCGCCGGCCTGACCGCCGTAGCGCTGAGTCTGGCCTCCTGCTCACCGGAGCCGGGCAGTCCCGACACTGCTTCGCCGACCGGTCCGGACATCGGGCTCCAGCACGTGCACGGGCTCGGCGTGGATCCCGCTGACGGTGTCCTGTACGCCGCCTCTCACTTCGGGCTGTGGCGGATCCCTGAGAGGGAAGAGGCCACGAGGGTCGCCAACCGGTTCCAGGACACGATGGGCTTCACTGTTGTGGGCCCTGGCACGTTCTTCGCCTCCGGGCACCCGGACTTCCGGATGGACCCCGACCTGCCGACGCGCCTCGGCCTCATCCGCAGCACGGACGAGGGAAGGACGTGGCAGAGCATCTCCCTGAGCGGAGAGGTGGACTTCCATGAACTGCAGGCGGCACACGGCAACGTCTACGGGTGGGACGCCGCCAGTGGCCGGCTGTTGGTCTCCGCCGACGACGGCCGGACGTGGGAGACGCAGCACGCTGGCTCTTGGTGACCTCGTAGTCAGTCCCGGTGATCCGCTGACCCTGCTGGGCACCACGGAGGTGGGGCTGGTGCGCAGCGATGATGGTGGTCGCACCTGGGAGCTGGTTCCTGCGGCGCCCGCGCTGGCCGTCGTGGCCTGGCCAAGCGTCGATTCGACCTACGGGGTGACGGCGGACGGGGTGATGCAGCACTCGGACGACGGCGGCACGACCTGGACCCCGCGAGGAACCGTGGGCGGCGAGCCGGAGGCCATGGCCGTCCCCGTTCTCGACGGCGCGGACACGCTCTATGTGGCCGTGTCCGGGCGGGGCATCCTGGCCAGCGATGACGGCGGAGCCACCTTCGCCGTGCGGTACACGGAGTGAATACCCCTCGAGGATTTGCTGTCGTGGGATTGGTTCTCACGGTCCTGAGTGGCTGCTCCACGTCGACGGCCGATGGTCCCGTCGCCGAGGTGAGCACCCCGGCGGACGACGGGTACGCGGGCACACTGATCGACCCGCCCGTGCCGCGCCCCGCGCTCGTCCTCCCCGACACCGAAGGGCAGCCCCACGATCTGCGCGTGGGCAGCGACGGCGTCACGGCCTTGTTCTTCGGCTACACGCAGTGCCCGGACGTCTGCCCGACCACCATGGCGGACCTCGCTCTCGCCAAGCGAGAGCTGCCCGCGTCCGATCAGGAGCGGGTCACCGTCGTCTTCATCACCGAGGATCCGGCTTCCGACACCCCCGACGTGCTGAGGGAGTGGCTCGACCGGTTCGACCGGGACTTCATCGGGCTGATCGGGGGTGACCCTCGTACCGAGCAGGTGCTCGACGAACTGCACCTGCCACGCACGGAAGGGCACGTCGATCCTCCCGGCGGCCCGGCTCACGATCACTCGGGACTCGAACACAGCGGAGTGGTGTACCTGTTCGGCCCTGGCGACAGCACCACCGTCATCCACAGCGGAGGCACGACGATTTCGCAGTACGTCGGAGACCTCCGCCTGCTCCTGTCCGACCGCTGACGTCGCGGCGGTCGAGGCCAACGACGTCGGCAGTCGGCCTCAGCACGTTCAGGCGGTGCACGACCGCCTTCGGAAGGGGCTCGCGCTCACCGGAGCGGCGACCATGCAGATCGGCTCGTCCTCGGCCTGATGACGGGGTATCCCGCCGTCGCATGGCTGGCCCGCCGGCACCGCAGCGCTGCACCGCTGAGCGACTGACCCGACTGTGGCCCGGGCCGGCTTCCGACTCGGCCCGGACCACAGCAGGGTTGACGCGCAGTCGATCGTGACGCCCGGCGAGCCCCCCGCGGGCCGGCCATGCACGGGGCCGTCGGGTGATGAGCGCGGATCAGCTCTGGTCCGGTGCCGGTTGTCGCACGTGGGTGAGGAGCGTGGTCCTCTCCGGTTCGGTGGGCAGGGGCGGGGTCGAACCGCCGACCTCTCGCTTTTCAGGCGAGCGCTCGTACCGACTGAGCTACCTGCCCCTCGCCGGCGTCTCCACCGGAGAGCGACCCTGACGGGACTCGAACCCGCGACCTCCGCCGTGACAGGGCGGCGCGCTAACCAACTGCGCTACAGGGCCTTGCTCGTAGTGCCGTGCTCGTTCTGCCATTGCTGCGTGGCACGTGGTGCTGCGTGCCCCCAACGGGGTTCGAACCCGTGCTACCGCCTTGAAAGGGCGGCGTCCTGGACCACTAGACGATAGGGGCTCGTGTTCGCCGGGGGCGGAGGAAACAATACATGCCGCCGTGGCTCCCTCCTGCAGGGGGCGAAGGCTGCGAAGCTCTGCCGGTGAGCTCCCGTCCTCGTGCCGCCGTCCCCGGACGGTCCGTGTCCCTCCTGCTCGCCTCGGTGCTGCTGGCCGGCTGTGGGGCGGCCGACGCGACCGGGACGGCCTCGTCCGGCTCCTCGGGAACGCATGACACGTCGGGCACGTCGGCTCCCGCCTCCCCGGGTGAGGTGGTCGAGAGCGCCGCTGACGGCGGGACCGCCGCCGCTGCCTCCTGGCCGGCCGACGTGGCGGCTGACACGTCGGAGGCCTCACCCGGCGCGTCGGTCACGGTCTCCGACATCCGCTTCGGGGTCCATGACGGATTCGACCGGGTCGTCCTCGAGGTCGGTGGCGAAGGACTTCCGGGCTGGGACGCGCGCTACGTCGACCAGGCCAGCTCGCAGGGCAGCGGGGAGGCGGTCGACGTGGCCGGGAACGCCGTCCTCCAGGTGAGTCTCACCGGGGCCGGCTATCCGTACCACACCGGAGTCCAGGAGGTGCCGAGGGGGCGATCGGTGTCCGCCCCGGGCGCAGGGACCGTCACCGACGTCGTCTTCGACGCCACCTTCGAGGGGACGACGGTCGCGTTCGTCGGCACGACCGAGCAGGCGCCCTTCCGGGTGTACCTGCTCGAGGCGCCGACGCGCGTGGTGCTCGAGGTCCAGCACGCCGGCTGAGCGCAGCCGCGCTAGGCCGGACGTGCGTCAGGCCAGCGTTGCGGTGATCTCGACGGCGTCGTCGGTCACGCTCGTGCATTCGAGCTGCAGCGGTCCGGCCCCCACGCTCTCGCCCTCAGCGCAGGACACGCTCGCCCCGGCGGCGCTCAGCGATGCCCGGCCGTCCTGGATGCCGCCGAACGTCACCGTCGTCCCGAGGATCTCGGCCTGGGCGCCGTTCCCGGACAGGGTGGCCGTACAGGAGCTCGTGGTGCACGAGACGTTGTCGGAACTGAGAGTGCAGCCGGCCAGCGGAGCGAGGACCAGGCCCCCGGCCAGGAGGCCTGCGGCGAGGCGGGCGGTGCGCGGCGTCGGGAACATGACCCGAGCGTAGGTCCCTCCGGTCAGCCCGTCGGGGACGCGGGCGCCTGGTCCCCGTTCTCCGCGGCGTCCGGCTCGGACGCGTCGACCGGGAGCGGCAGAACGGTTCGCTGCATGGTCACCTCGGTCTCCCCGAGGCCGGCGAGGGTGATGTCGTCGTAGGCCCGGAGCTCGCCGGTGTCCTGGTCGAAGTAGAGGACGGTGCAGGTGAGGGGCTCCGGGTACTCGCCTTGCAGCGCCCGCAGTCCCGCGCCACCGGTGGAGCCCTGGGTCATGAGCAGCGTTCCGTCGCCCAGCTTCCTCACCTCCCGCTCGTGGGTGTGCCCGGCGAGGACCAGGGGCACGGCGCCGCCCAGCTGTTCGGCCAGCTTCGGGTCGTGCATCAGGGCGACGGCGGGCCGTACGGAGAGGGTCTCAACGAACCGGGCCAGCTCCGCACCGGCCCTCTCGAGCACCTCCGGGCCCGCGTCGTCGTCGCCCGTCGTCTTGTCCGGGGTGAACCGGGGATCCGGCACCCCTACCACGGTCAGCCCGGCCACCGTGGCGGGGGTTGACGCATCGAGGACCGTCGCGTTGGGGTGGGCGGCGATGAGAGCAGCCGTCGCACCGGAGTCGTGGTTGCCGCGGACGTAGACATAGGGGACGCCGAGCGCGCCCACGGAGCCGATCAGCCGGTTCTCGGGCTCGCTGCCCCAGTCGGTGAGGTCCCCGGTGTCGAGTATCCCGTCAACCTGGAACTGGGCGGACACCTGGCGCACCAGGTCGAAGCCGGCTGGATTGAGGTGGAGGTCGGAGACGTGCAGCAGCGCGACGGTGTCGTCGGTCCCGCCGGGGGCGGGGAGCGCCGAGATCGCCGAGTAGAGCGAGCCGACGTTGGCGACCAGGTCCTCCAGCGAGGCCCGGTAGGCGTCGAAGCGGGCGACCAGGTCCTCGGCGCTGCCGATCAAGCTGTTGGCGTTGACCAGGAGCCCGGTGTAGGTGGGTTGGGAGAGGGCCGCGGGCCGCCAGGTGGCCGCGCCCAGTCCTGCCGTGCCGAGCAGGAGGACGGCGGTCATACCGGCGGCCAGCAGCGGCTCGCGCCGGCTGCGCAGCACGATAAGGGACGCCAGGGCCGCCCCGGCGAGGGCGATGAGAGCGGTCTTCCAGACCAGCTCCACGACTGCGTCGCGGAGGTCGGCGCTCACCTGGTCGACGACACCGGCCAGCCGGACCGGGTCGCTGGCCAGCGCCTGCGCGCGTACCTGGTCCACCCGCTGCAGCTGGATCTCCAACTGCAGGGGGCCGTCGTAGACGTCCACGGTGAGCTCGCCGAGCGGGGGGAGCGCGACCTGCGCGCCCCCGGCCGCCGGGCGGAAGGCGAGGGAGGCGTCGAAGGGGCCGATCGGGGCCGAGACCCGGGCGAGGAGGAGGACGGCAACCAGCGCCCCGGTGAGCGCGATTCCGAGCCGGAGCGCCCAACGCCCGGCTCCACGGACCCGGGGCCCCCAGGGGGACGGTGTGGTCGCGGCGGAGTCGGTCACGACCCCACGCTACTGAGCGCGGCTGTTGTTGCTCCTCCGGAACGGCTGTGGTCAAGCCGGCCGGGTAGCCGCCGGACGGAAGATCCACCGCAGCGCCACGAACCGCATCAGGCCGATCGCGGCGGTCACGGTGGCGACCAGGGCGATCTGCAGGACCGGTCGGGAACCGACCGTGGCGTCCAGCCACCCCAGGGCGGCGCTGGTCGCGACGAGTCCCAGGAGCGACACCCCTCCGGCCTCCAGCTGGGCGCTCAGCCAACTCACCCGCTCCTCGGCGTGAAAGGTGAGCCGGCGGTGCAGCTCGTTGGCGAGGATCGAGGAGCCCACCGTCGCGATCCCGTTGGCGGGTAGGTATCCCAGGCCCCAGGAGGCCAGGAAGAGGAGCGCGTACAGGGCGGTCGACGCCGCGCCGACCACGACGAATCGGGCGAACTGGGCGGAGGAGTCGTCCCCGCGCAGTCGGGCCGCTGACCGCGCGCCTACGTCCCGGGCCTGCCCGACCGGTCCGCGGGCGAGGTCGCCGAGCACGTCGGCGGCTCCCGGCCGGCAGCGGATCAGAGGCGGGCAACTCACGGGACGTGCCTTTCGTTCTCTCCTGCACCGTCGAGGTTCCTCATCGGACACCTCGTCTGTCACTGGAGAAAGTGCCCACCGGCGCTGGGAATTCCACGTGTCCCTCCTCACGGTCACCTGGGAAGCGGTGGCTGGACGAGAGGGGCTTCCGCGGCGCCCACGAGGGGTAGGGGGCCGCCATGAGTCTCATGGGATTCCTCGACCGGGTGGCGGACGCCGCGGCACTGGACAAGGTCATCGACCCGGCCCGCGACGCGGTGCAGCGGTCGCTGTCGCAACCGGTGAAGAACCTTCTGCACGGCACCTGGCTCGGGCATGCGGTGCACCCGATCCTCGTCCAGGTGCCAGTCGGCACATGGATCTCGGCAGGGCTGCTGGACCTGGTCCCGCCGTTCCGGCCCGCGGCCACCGTCCTGATCGGCACGGGCGTGGCAGCGGCCGTCCCCGCTTCGCTGTCGGGTGCGGCCGACTGGTCGGCGCAGGGAGCCGGTGTGCGTCGCTTGGGCGCGGTGCACGCGGTGATGAACACCGCCGCGCTGGGGCTCTACGCCGGCTCGCTGGTCGCGCGGAGGCGGGGCCGGACCAAGCTCGGGCTGCTGCTGTCCTACGCGGGGCTGACGGTGGCGGGCGGCTCGGCGGCGATCGGGGGGCACATGTCCTACTCGCAGTCCTCGGGCGTCTCGCACGCCACGACGGCGGCGCGGGCCCTCACCACGGACTGGATCGACCTCGGTCCGCTGGACGACCTGCCCGAAGCGCGGCCGGTGCTGCGGACGGGCGACGGTGGCAGCGTCGCCGTCCCGCTGGCGGCGGTTCGCCGGGGGGCGAGGGTCGACGTCCTCCTCGGCGCCTGCTCGCACCTGTCGGGGCCGCTGCACGAGGGCAAGCTGGAAGAGGTGCGGGGCAAGTCCTGCCTGGTCTGCCCGTGGCACGGGTCCGCCTTCGACCTCGACAGCGGAGACGCCCTCCGGGGTCCCGCCAACAACGGCCAGGAGCGGCTCGAGGTGCGGATGGAGGCCGGTCGCGTGATGGCGCGGCTGCCCGACCGCTACCGCTGAGGGCTTCCGCCGGCGGAGCGGCGTCCGACCCTGGAGCGCCATGAGGAGCGTGATGCTCACGCTGCTCGCGGCCGTCACTGCGGCATGCGGTGGGACGCCGCCCCCGGCTGAGTCCCCGTCGTCCCCGGAGCCGCCGGGCGTGGCCGGCATGGCGCGGAGGTCGTGCTGCTGCGCACCGACGAGGCGGTCGGGGGGCAGGTGCAGGTGCGGATCACCGACACCGGGGTCGCGCCGTTCACGGTCACCGCCGTGCGGCTGGACTCGCCCGGGTTGCGGGTCCTGCCGGCGACGCCCGTGGAGGCCGCGTTCGTGCCCGGGCGGACGATCGATCTGCCTACGCCGTACGGAGAGCCCGACTGCTTCGCTCCGCCGCTGCCAGCGGTCGCGGAGGTGGCCGTGGTGCGGCCCGGGGGGAGCGGTTGAGGACGTGCGGGTGCCGCTGTCGGCCCAGGTGCTGCGGCGCATCCACGACCGGGAGTGCGCCGCGAGAGCCGTGCTGGAGGTTGTGGACGTCGAGGTGACGGAACTGCGCGAGGACGGCGACGTGCTGCGCGGCCGGGCTCGTGCTGAGCCGGCGTGCCGGTGATCAGCCGGTGACCGCGAGCCGGGTGGGCCGGAGCGTGCTCGTCACGTCGTCGCGGAGGCACTGCCCATCCAACTGGTGGCGGACGGCTCGTCGTCCACCCGGCTGACATTCCGGCCGGCGACGTGCGATCCGCACGTGCTGTCGGAGACGAAGAAGCCCTACGTCTTCCCCCTGCACGTGGCCGTCGGCGACGGGAAAGCGGTGTCGCTGCACCTGCCGCTGGACTCCGCCGCGCGGAACGGGCTGGCGGCACTCGTGCAGCGGGTCTGCGCGCCGGGGAGCTGAGCGCAGTCCGGGTTCGTCGCCGGGCCGAGAAGCAGGCCGGCCCGACCGCCCCGGGGGGAACGGGTTGGCCGGGCCGGGGTCGCACCCGTCCGGCACTCGCGGAGCGCGGACGGAAGTTCTCCCGGTCGGGGCGGCAGGCGACATTGCCGGTCCGCCCGACCGGACCGGACATGACCGTACGTAGCGAAAACGTCGTCGGGCATCCCCTGAACGGGCGACAATGGCGGCCCGTGGTGACGGAGCGCACACCCGTCCGGGTTCGCCGCCGCCCTGGATGGGCATCGAGAACGGGTGTTCTTCCTCTTCTCGAACCGCCTGGGCTGCCTCGGGTCGCTCCTGCTGTCGGCGATCCTGACCCTCGTCCTGCTCTTCTTCCTCGGCGTCCTGTGAGAGGAGAGCGCGCCACCGGTCTGCCAGACTCGGCCCCGCAGCAGGGCCTCTAGCTCAATCGGCAGAGCAGCGGACTTTTAATCCGCGGGTTGTGGGTTCGATCCCCACGGGGCCCAC
>JALYMS010000037.1 GCA_030773535.1 Actinomycetota bacterium
GCCTCCAAGCCCGCCGCCTCCAAGCCCGCCGCCTCCAAGCCCGCCGCCTCCAAGCCCGCCGCCTCGAAGCCCGCCGCCTCCAAGCCCGCCGCCTCGAAGGCCGCCGCGTCGAAGCCCGCCGCGTCGAAGCCCGCCGCCTCGAAGGCTCCGGCTTCAGAGCCCACCGACGCCGAGCTCTCGCCGGCTCGCCCGGCCGTCGCGGCCACGACCGTGCGCCCCACCCCGCACAAGCGGGTCGCGGTCGTCCGAGAGGTGCCGTCCGAGCCGCTTCCGCCGATCGACGTGGCTGCCGTCCGGACGGGCGACACCGCGGACGCGGTCGTCGAGCGCCGTAACGCTCCCACGGGCGCCACCCCGCACCCGGTGGCCAGCAGCCGGCTGTCGCTGTTCCTCCGGCGCCGTCCGTCGATGACCGGTCGTCGCCCCGCCCTCTGCCTGACGGCGGCAGTGGCGGGGGCGATCGCCCTGAGCGCGTTCTCGCTCGAGGAGCCCGCGGCACAGCCGACGACCCAGAGCCAGTCGGTGAGCGTCGCGGAGCAGCTCGGCATCCAGGCCGATTCGACGGCGGTCCTCGCCGAGGACGCGACGGAGCGCCTCGGCGAGCTGGCGGTCAGCCGGAACGTGCGGGACGCCGAGCAGGCCGCCGCCGCCGAGGTGCAATTCGAGGCCGACCGCGTCGCCGCCGAAGCGGCCGCGCTGGCGGCCGCCGAGGCGGCCCGCCCGAAGGCCGTCATGCCGGTCGAGGGCGCCCGCTTGACCAGCCCCTTCGGCCCGCGCTGGGGCACCTGCACGCCGGGGTCGACCTGGCCGCGCCGATGCGCATGCCGGAGTACGCCGTCATGGACGGAGTCGTGCTGGAAGCAGGCTCGGCCAGCGGCTTCGGGCTGGCCGTCTACATCCAGCACGAGAACGGCGACGTGACGGTCTACGGCCACATGGACGAGATCCTCGTCGAGGCAGGTCAGGTCGTCCGGGCCGGTGACACCATCGCGCTGCTCGGCAACCGGGGACAGTCGACGGGCCCGCACCTGCACTTCGAGGTGCACGTCGGGGGTCTCGACGGTCAGAACATCGACCCGTTGCCCTGGCTGCGAAGCAACGGGGTCGACATCTGAGCTGCCCGCTGCCGCACGATGTCTCCCGCCGTGGCCCTCTGCCGGAACATCCGCAGGGGCGTCGGCGTCTGCGGCACACTGCCCGGGAGGCAGCACGACGGGCAGGAGGAGACGAGTGGGACACGGGCACGGGTCCGGAACCGCTACCGCGGGACAGCGCCGACGCCTCGCCGTGGTCCTCGGGCTCACGCTCGCCGTCCTGGTCGCCGAGGTCGTGGGTGCCGCGGTCACCGGTTCGCTCGCGCTCCTGGCCGACGCCGGGCACATGGCGACCGACGCGGCGGGCATCGCCCTCGCCCTCGGCGCTGTCACCCTGGCGCAGCGCCCGGCCGTCGGACGCCGCACCTTCGGCTGGCAGCGACTGGAGATCCTCGCCGCCGTAGCCAACGGGCTGCTGCTCCTCGGGGTGGCCGGCTACGTGGGGGTGCAGGCGGTGCGGCGGATCGGGGCCCCACCGGAGATCGACTCGACGCCCATGCTCGCCGTGGCGGTCCTCGGCCTGGGAGTCAACCTGGTGGCGCTCGCTGTCCTCCACCGGGGCCGGACGACGTCGCTCAACGTGCGTGGCGCCTACCTGGAGGTGCTCGCCGACGCCCTGGGCTCCGTGGCTGTCGTGGTCGCGGCCCTCGTCCTCGCGGCCACCGGCTGGACCCCGGCCGACACCATCGCCTCCGTGCTGATCGCGTGTCTCGTCCTTCCCCGGGCCTGGCACCTGCTGCGGGAGGCGCTCGACGTGCTCCTGGAGGCGGCACCGCGAGGAGTGGACCTGGCCGAGGTCCGGTCGCACATCCTGCAGGTGGACGGCGTCCTCGGCGTGCACGACCTGCACGCCTGGACCATCACCTCCGGGCTGCCCGTGCTGTCGGCGCACGTGGTCGTCACCGAGGAGGCGCTGCAGGCCGGGCACGGCGGACGGGTGCTGGATTCCCTCTGCGAGTGCCTGGGGGACCACTTCGACATGGCGCACTGCACGTTCCAGCTCGAGGCCGAGGCGCACGCCGGCCACGAGTCGCCCGTCCACGACTGAGTGGGACAGTGGAGACGCTGGTAGCGGGAGCGGAGCTGGAGGCGTCGGTGGACCACGGGCACCACTCGGGCATGTGGGTGCCTGGCCAGCCCCCGACCTGGGCCCGGATGTTCATCCCGCACGTCGAGCCGGGGTCGGTCCTCGCACTCCTCAGCGTCGTGGGACTCCTCGTCTACCTCGCCGCGGTGGTGCGGTTGCGTCGCACGGGCGTTGCCTGGCCGTGGTGGCGGACCGCGGCCTGGGTCGCCGGCAGCGCGTCCCTGTTCGCCGTCACCGGCACGTGGCTGAACGGCTACAGCATGGTGCTGTTCAGCGTGCACATGGCCCAGCACATGGTGCTCTCGCTGATCACCCCGCTGCTGCTCCTCGTGGGTTCCCCCGTCACGCTGGCCCTGCGCACCCTCCCGCGCGGTCGCGGGGTGGCCGGCGCGCCCCGGGCGCTGCTCCTGGAGGCGCTGCACAGCCGGTTCGCCCGCGCCGTCGCGCATCCGCTGTTCACGGTGCCGCTGTTCATCGCCAGCCTCTACGGCGTCTACTTCACGCCCCTGTTCGACGCGCTCATGAGCAACGCCGTCGGGCACCAGTTCATGCTGGCCCACTTCGTCGTCACCGGGCTGCTCTTCTTCGGGCCGATCCTCGGCCAGGACCCGTGGCCCCGGACCCTCAGCCACCCCGGCCGGATGCTCGAGCTGTTCCTGCCCGTGCCGTTCCACGCCTTCTTCGGTGTCGCGATCATGATGGCCAGCTCCCTGGTGGTGCAGACCTTCGCCGCTCCGCCGGCCGGGTGGCGCATCGACCCGCTGACCGACCAGGGCGTCGCGGGCGGCATCGTCTGGGCCTTCGGGGAGCTGCCGACCGTCCTCGTGCTCGCCGTCGTCTTCTTCTCCTGGGCGCGCTCGGAGGAGCGCAGGGGCCGCACGCTCGACCGGGCCGCCGATCGCGACGGCGACGCCGAGCTCGAGGCGTACAACGCCCGGCTCCGCGGGATGGCGGCGCAGCAGCGCGGCTGATCGTGCGGATCACCGTCGGGGGACCATGTCGTCGTGCCCGTATCGCTCGTGCTGACCGCCGACACGCACGTCCCTCGACGGGCGCGGGACCTCCCGCCCGCACTGTGGTCGGCGATCGACGCCGCGGACGTCGTCGTGCACGCCGGTGACTGGGTGGACATCGCGCTGCTCGACCAGTTGGAGGCCAGGTCCCGACGCCTGCTGGCGGTGCGCGGCAACAACGACCACGGACCGTTTCGCGACCGCCTCCCGTTGATCGCGACGGCCGAGATCGAAGGCCTCCGCTTCGCCGTCGTCCACGAGACCGGGGA
>JALYMS010000038.1 GCA_030773535.1 Actinomycetota bacterium
CCATCTCCTCCCTGGGCAGCATCGACTACCGGCACGACGAGTGGGGCGTCGACGTCACGATCTCGGGCTCGCAGAAGGGGCTCATGCTCCCGCCGGGGCTCAGCTTCAACGCGATCAGCGACAAGGCGCTGGAGGCCTCCCGGACGGCGAAGCTCTCGCGGTCCTACTGGGACTGGCAGCCGATCCTCGCCGCCAACGCCAACGGCTTCTGGCCCTACACGCCGGCGACCAACCTCCTCTACGGCCTGCGCGAGGCGCTGGTGATGCTGCAGGAGGAGGGCCTGGCCAACGTCTACGCCCGGCACACCTGCCACGCCGAGGCGACCCGGGCCGCGGTGCGCGGCTGGGGACTTGAGGTGCTCGCCCTGGACGAGCGCGAGTACTCGGGTTCGCTCACCGCGATCCTGATGCCCGAGGGTGGCGCGGACGAGGTGCGCAAGCTGATCCTCCGCGAGTACGACATGTCCCTGGGCGCCGGTCTGGGCAAGCTGGCCGACAAGGTGTTCCGCATCGGTCACCTGGGTCACTTCAACGACCTGACCCTGGCCGGCACGCTCGCCGGGGTGCAGATGGGCCTGGCGCGCAGCGGCGTGAAGGTCGACCCGGACGGGCTGCAGGCCGCCCTCGAGCGCCTCTCCCAGCCGTGACGACAGCTCCCGAGCGCCCGGCCGTCCGGGACGCCACGGACCTGGAGCGGGAACTGGTCCGCCAGCTGCAGGGCGAGGTTGCGTTCGACGACTACACCCGCCACCTTTTCTCACAAGACGCCAGCATGTACGCGATGACGCCCGTCGGGGTCGCGTACCCCCGCTCCGTCGCGGACGTCGTGGCGGCCGTCCGGCTCGCCGGCGAGGCCGGCATCCCGGTGCTCGCCCGGGGCGCGGGCACCAGCCTGGCCGGGCAGACGGTGGGTCCCGGCCTCGTGCTCGACCTCTCCCGGCACATGCACCGCATCACCGAACTGGACCCGCAGGCCCGCACCGCCCGGGTGGAGCCGGGTGTGGTGCAGGACGACCTGAACCGGGCGGCCGCCCCGCACCGGCTGATGTTCGGGCCGGACACCTCCACGAGCAACCGCGCCACGATCGGCGGGATGATCGGCAACAACTCCGCCGGCAGCGGATCGGTCCGGTTCGGCATGACCATCGACCACGTCCAGGAGGTCGACGTCGTCCTGGCCGACGGGTCGACCGCCACCTTCGGCGTGATCGACGAGGAGGAGCGGGCTCGCAGGGCGCAGGGCACGACGCTCGAGGCCGCGATCTACCGCGAGCTCCCGAAGCTGGTCGCCGAGCACGCCGAGGCCATCGCGACCGGTTTCCCGAACTTCTGGCGCCGGGCCGGTGGGTACCGGCTGGACCGGCTCGCCGACGGCGCTCCGTTCGACCTGGCCAAGTTCATCGTCGGATCCGAGGGGACGCTGGCCATCGTCACCTCGGCCAAGGTGGGGCTGGTCGACAAGCCGGCCAAGCAGGTGTTCGCGGTCGGCCACTTCGAGACCGTCCAGGCGGCGATCAACGCCACCGAGGACGCGCTGTCCTGCGTCCCGGCCCAGGTCGAGCTGATGGACCGGACGATCCTGGACCTGTCACGGCAGAAGATCGAGTACGCCGCGCTGGGCGACATCCTGCAGGGCGATCCGGACGGCCTGCTGTTCGTCTCCTTCACCGGCGACGACGAGGCCGAGCTCATCGCCTCCCTGGACCGGCTCACCGAGCTCTGGGAGCGCAACGGGCACGGGTACTACACCCTGCGCGCGATCACCCCGGCCCAGCAGGGAGCGCTGCTCAAGGTGCGCAAGTCCGCCCTCGGGCTGCTCATGGCGGCATCGGTGGGTGCCCTGCGGCCGCTGGCATTCGTCGAGGACACCGCCGTCGACCCCAAGTACCTGGCCGAGTACACCGCCCGGTTCCGCGAGGTGCTCAACCGCCACGGCCTCGAGGCTGGCTTCTACGGGCACTGCTCGGTGGGCTGCCTGCACATCCGTCCCTTCGTCGACCTCACCAAGCCCGGTCAGGTCGAGGTCATGCGGGCCGTCGCGGTGGAGGTCAAGGATCTCGTCCGCGAGTACGGCGGCGTGAACTCCAGCGAGCACGGCGACGGACTGGCCCGCAGCGAGTTCAACCGCGAGCTGTTCGGCGACGAGTTGTACGAGGCGATGCGGAAGGTCAAGGGGATCTTCGACCCGGAGGGTCGGCTCAACCCCGGCAAGATCGTCGACTCGCCGTCCATGACCGAGCACCTGCGCGACGCCAATCCGCCCACGCCCGGACCGCTGCGCACCCGGCTGCAGTTCGACGTCGTGGGCGGCATGTTCGGCGCGGCCGACCGGTGCATGAACATCGGGCTGTGCCGCAAGTCCACCACCGGCGCGATGTGTCCCTCCTACATCGCGACCCGGATGGAGGAGCACTCCACCCGCGGACGGGCCGGCGCCCTGGTGAAGGCGCTGAGCGAGGGGGACCCGCACACCGCGCTGGCCGACGAGCGGCTGCACGAGGTGCTGGACCTGTGCCTGATGTGCAAGGCCTGCAAGAGCGAGTGCCCGCTCGGCGTGGACATCTCCGCGATGAAGAGCGAGGCGCTGGCCGCCAAGCACGACGTCCACGGCGTGCCGTTGCGCTCCCGGGCCTTCGGCGCCATCCGCACCCTGAACAAGCTGGGCGCCGCGACCGCGCCGCTGTCCAACCTGCCGGGGCGGATCAAGCCCCTGCGCGCCCTGATGGACGCCCGGCTCGGCATCGCCCGGCAGCGGGAGCTGCCGGTCTTCCAGCGGAACACGCTGCCCCGCTGGTTCAAGCGGCACCAGCGCAGGGACGGCGCTCCGGCGGAGGCCACGCAGGGCACGGTTACGATGCTGGCGGACTCGTTCACCAGCTACACCGAGCCGGGTATCGGCCAGGCCGTCGTCCAATTGCTGGAGCGGGCCGGCTACCGGGTGAAGCTGGAGAGCAAGGGCTGCTGCGGGCGGCCGAGCATCTCCAAGGGGCTGCTGGACGACGCACGCGACAAGGCGCAGAAGCTGGCGGCATCACTGTGCGACGGCGCTGAGCCCGGCTCGCCGATCGTCGGCTGCGAGCCGTCCTGCATCCTGACGCTGCGGTCCGAGCACGTGGAGCTGCTGCCGGACGACCCGAACGTGCGCGACGTCGCCGCCCGCGTCCGGCTGCCCGAGGAGCTGCTGGTCGAGGCGATCGACGTGGGCCGGCTGACGCTCCGGGAGGACAGCTGGCTGGCCGGGCGGACCATCGTCTTCCACGGGCACTGCCACCAGAAGGCGGAGGCGGGCACGGCGGCGACCGTCGCGCTGCTGCGGCGGATCCCCGGTGTGATGGTGCAGGAGCTCGACGCCGGCTGCTGCGGGATGGCCGGATCGTTCGGCTTCGAGTCAGAGCACTACGACGTGTCGATGCGGGTGGGGGAGGACCGGCTGTTCCCCGCCGTCCGGGCGGCTGACGAGGACGCCGTCATCGCCGCGACCGGCGTCTCCTGCCGTCAGCAGATCACGCACGGCACGCAGCGGCAGGCGCGCCACCCGGTCGAGCTGGTGCTGGAGGCACTCGCCGACCCGAGCTGAGGCTCCACGGACACCGGCCGGCGCAGTCCGCGCCCGGCCGGTGTCCTGTATCGGCTAGGCCGACGAACGCGCAGCGCGGGGGAGTGCGGTCCCCGGCCCGTTGAGCGCCGCGTCCAGCAGCTGGTCCACGGGCACGCCCCGGATCGAGGCGTCGAGCACCTGGACGGTGTGCGCCACCGGCATCCGCTTGCCCATCCGCGCGAGCGTCGTGGCCACCTGCATCCAGCAACCGGGATTCGCGGTCACCATCAGCTCGGCCCCGGTGGCGAGCACCGCCGCCGCCTTCCGCTCACCAAGCTCCCGGGCCGGCTCGGGCTGCAGCATGTTGTAGGTGCCGGCGCTGCCGCAGCAGATCTCGGCCTCGGTGAGCTCCTTGATCTGCACGCCGGGGATGCCCCTGAGCAGCCGCCGCGGCTGCTCGCGGATGCCCTGCCCGTGAGCGAGGTGACACGCGTCCTGGTAGGCGACGGCCATCGGCAGCGGATGGCGCTCGGCCACGGGGCCGAGCTCGTCGAGGAACTCGGTGACGTCCTTAGACTTCGCGGCCAGCGCCTCCGCGCGCGCGGCCCACTCCGGCTCGTCGCGCAACTGGTGGCCGTACTCCTTGATGTTGGAGCCGCACCCGGCGGCGTTCACCACGACCGCGTCGACGCCGGCGCGCTCGAACACCTCGATCGTCGCCTTGGCGAAGCCGAGCGCCTGCTCTTCGCGCCCACCGTGGCCGGGCAGCGCTCCGCAGCAGCCCTGCCCCCTGGGCAGGATGACGTCGCATCCCTCCGCCGCCAGGATCCGGACGGTCGCCGCGTTGACGTCGGGGAAGAAGGTGCCCTGCACGCAGCCGGCCAGCACCCCGACCACGGCGCGCCGCGTGCCGACGGCGGGCGTGCGCTCGGGGATGCGCTCCGCCTTGCCCAGCTTCGGCGCCAGCGACTCCATCGCCTGCAGCGGCGCCGGCATCTTCGACATCAGACCCGAGCGGGTGAGCAGCGAGCCGAGCCGGCTGGCCTGGTAGGCCCGCAGCGGTCCACGCAGCACGCGCAGCCGCCGGGGATAAGGGAAGAGGTTGTAGATAAGGTCGCGGTAGAACTTTTCCGACCTCGGCCGCCGGTACCGCCGCTCGACCTGTGGCCGTACCGCCTCGATCAGCTTGTCGTACTGCACGCCCGACGGGCACGCCGTCACGCAGGCCAGGCAGCCCAGGCACTGGTCGAAGTGGCGGACCATCGAGTCGTCGAGCGGCTCGCCCTCGAGCGCTTCCTTCATCAGGTAGACGCGGCCCCGCGGGCTGTCCATCTCCTCGCCCCACAGCACGTACGTGGGACAGGTCGGCAGACAGAAGCCGCAGTGCACGCAGTCGCCGATCAGCGCGGCGTCCGGCGGGTGGTGCTCGTCGAAGGCCGGGGTAACGGCCTGGCCGACCTTCGGGATGCCGAGCAGGGTGGCGGTGCCGACGGTGGCGGCCCCGGTGCTCTCCGGAAGCGCGAGGCCCTGGCCGATGTCGAGCGGACGCCGGGCTCCCACGACCTCGGCCGTGGCCTGGTCGGTGGCCCGATCCGCTCCGGTCGCCGAACCGGCGGGCAGGTCCTCGGCGGAGCCCTGGACGGGAACAGTGCCCCGCGACGCGCCGGGCGAGCCCGCCGACGGCGAGTCGCCAGCCGGTCCGCTGCCCGGGGTGATCTCGGTCATCTACAACCCTCCGACGAACCGGCCCGGCGACATGCGACGCTCGGGGTCGAACCTCTCCTTGACCCGCCGCATGAGGCCCAGCGCGTCGCCGACCGGACCCCAGTGTTCCAGCCGGCTCCGGACGCCGTCGGGGGCATGCAGCAGAACCGCGGTGCCGTCATGCGGTGCGAGTGCGGACCGGAGGCCCGGCAGCAGCTCCGCGGCCCCGGCGGCGGGAACGGCGGCATAGGCCACGCCCGTGCCGGCCGAGGCGCTCACCGTCGTCTCAGCGGGCAGCGCGGCGAGCACCGACGACAGGGCCGCCGGGAGGAACGCCAGCCGGAGCAGGACGTCGTCCGCCCCGCCCGGGCGCCGACCGAAGTCGGGCGGCAGGGAATCGGCCTCGGTGCCGCCGCCGAGCAGGGAGACGGCGGAGCGCGCCTGGTCGGTCACGGACTCGGCGATCGACTCGAAGAGGACGACGAGCCGAGCCGATCCTCCGGCGGAGCCGATGAGCTCGACGGCGGACGGCGTGAGCGTAGAGCGGTTGAGGGCGATGGCCAGCGCACCGGCATCGGCCGCATCGGTCAGCTCCAGGGTGACCACGCGGCGGGCGGGTGGTACCGGGTGCAGGCGCCAGGTCGTGGAGACGAGCACTCCGAGAGTGCCGTGGGCGCCGGTGTACAGCTTGCCCAGGTCGTAGCCGGCGACGTTCTTGACGACCTTGCCCCCGGCATGGGCCACCGTGCCGTCGGCCAGCACGACGGTCGTGCCGATCAGCAGGTCACGCACCGTGCCGTACTGCAGCCGCCGGGGCCCGGACGCGTTGGCCCCGACCACCCCGCCCAGGGTGGCGCCCTCCTCGGGCGGGTCGAGGCCCAGCATCTGCCCGGCCTGGCCGACCTGCTCCTGGAGGTCGGCCAGCCGCACGCCGGCCTCCGCCACCACGGTGAGGTCGCCGGCCACGTGCTCGACGATCCGGTCCAGGCCCGTGGTGTCCAGCACCAGGTCGCACGACGAGGGCGGGGCCGCCCAGGACAGCTTGCTCCGGCCGCCCACCGGGACGACGGTGCGCCCGTCGGCAGCGGCCGCGCGCAGCACCTCGGCGACCTCCTCGACGGAGGACGGCCGAACGACCTCGCCCGGCACGATCCCGCCGACGGCGTCCTCCGGCCGGCCGGGTCGGCTCTGGGCGGTGGCCACGGTCATCGGAGAACCCCACCCTCAGCAGGCGCCGCCATCAGAAGACCTCGCCGAGCCCGGCGGCCTGGACCGGGTGCTCGCCCGACCGGGGGCCGGGCCGCTCGCCGCACAACCGCGGCGTCGGGAACACCTTCCCCGGGTTGGCGATGCGGTCGGGATCGAAGGCACACCGCACCAGCTGCATCGTGTCGAGGTCCTCGGCGGTGAACTGCTTGGCCATCTTGTGCCGCTTCTCCTGACCGACCCCGTGCTCCCCGGTGATCGAGCCACCGGAGGTGATGCACAGCTCCAGGATGTCGCCGGCCAGTTCCTCGGCCTCGTGGGCCTGGCCCTCGACCGCGTCGTCGAACAGCACCAGCGGGTGGAGGTTGCCGTCGCCGGCATGGAAGACGTTGGCCACCCGCAGGCCCTTCTCGTCGGCCATGCGCTTCATGTCGGCGAGGACCTCGGGCAGCTTCGTCCGCGGAATGACGCCGTCCTGCACGAAGTACGACGGGCTGATCCGACCGACCGCTGCGAACGCGGACTTGCGGCCCTTCCACATCAGCGCCCGCTCCGCGGCATCGGCGGCGATCCGCGTCTCGAAGGCGTTCCGGCGCTTGGCGATCTCCTCCACCTGGGCGAACTGTGCCTCGACCTCCACCTGCGG
>JALYMS010000039.1 GCA_030773535.1 Actinomycetota bacterium
GGGGCGTCGTTTGTGCTGGAGCGATTGGCTCAGTCGGGGACGGGCACGTCCGTTCCGTCCGGGAACCTCTCCGGCAGCTCCAGGTACACGACCAGATCGGCGCGCGACCGCGACGTCTCGACCGTTCGGCCGTTCCGTCCGTCCACGGTGCGGATCCAGTCCTCGGCTGCCTGTCGTTCGTGACCGAACGACCGACGGCGACGGATCAGGCGTTTCTCCCGGATCTCCTGTCAACGAACGTAAACCCCCGCCATGTCATCGGTGACATCAGGGGTTTGGATTGTGGTTGCATCGCTGCTGCACCGGCCGCTGGATGCCGGGGCTCGACCGTGCTCGACCCTGCTGAGGAGATGCGCCGACATGACGGACTTCGACGGCCGCACCGTTCTGGTCACCGGTGCGACCGGCGGCATCGGAGGAGCCACGGTCCGCCAGCTCGTGGCCGCTGGCGCCGACGTCATCGCCAGTGGCCGTTCGGTCGCAGGCCTCGAGGAGCTCTCCGCCGGAGACCGGCGCGCGCACGCTCGCCTTTGACTGACGTCCGAGGACAGCGTCCGCTCGGCGCTTGAGGGACTGGACCTGTGGGGCGTCGTCAACTGCGGTGGCTTCGGCGGGGAGATCGCCCCCCCGATGGAGACCGACATCGCCGTCTTCGACAAGGTGATCAGCATCAACGCCCGTGGCGCGCTGCTGGTGACGAAGTACGCCTCCGCCTCCATGATCCGCCTCGGCCGGGGCGGTGCCATCGTCAACGTCTCCAGCCAGGCGAGCCTCGTGGCGCTGTCCGGCCATATCTCCTACGGCTCCTCGAAGGCGGCGCTGGACAACATCACCCGCGTCTCGGCGCTCGAGCTCGGCAGATACGGGATCCGCGTCAACAGCGTGAACCCGACCGCGGTGATGACGGAGATGTCAGCGTTCTACTGGGGACGCCCGGAGATCGAGGGACCGTTCCTCGAGCAGATGCCCCTCGGGCGGTGGGCCACCGAGGACGAGATCGCCGCACCGATCGTGTTTCTGCTGAGCGACGGTGCCTCGATGATCTCCGGGGTGTCGCTGCCCATCGACGGTGGCTACACCGCCCGCTGAGCGTGTTCCGGTCGCTCCATCCGGTTCGGGGAACCGTTCCAGGATGACGACGATGCGGGACGTCGCCGCCCTCGCGAAGGTCAGTGCCAAGACGGTGTCTCGGGTCTTCAACGACGACCCACACGTGCTGCCGGAGACGAGGGCGCGGGTGAGCGACGCGATGCGGGAGTTGAGCTACGTACCCAACTCCCTGGCCCGCACCTTCCGCACCGGCCGTTCGCCGGTCCTGGGCGTGGCGGTGCCGGACCTCGCAGACCCCTTCTTCGCCGTGATCGCCAAGGCGGTGGAGGAGGTGGCCAGCCGTGCCGACATGGGCGTCGTGGTGAGCAGCCTCGGGTACGACCCGCAGCGGGAGGCGGTCGCGCTCGAATCGCTGCTGCGCCGCTCCCTCAGCGGGCTGGTCGTCGCCCCCACATCGCAGGACCAGGGCCACCTCGGCGCCTGGGCCGCCCGGCTTCCCGTCGTCTTCGTCGACCGCCCTCCCCGCGGACTGACCGCCGACGCCTTCACCGGGGACGACCACGCGGGTGGCCGGATCGCCACCGAGCACCTGATCTCCCACGGTCACCGGGAGATCGCCTTCGTCGGGGACGACCCGCGCATGTACACGACCGTCGAGCGTCTCGCCGGCTACCGTTCGGCGCTGGTGGATGCGGGACTCGAGCCGAGCAGCGACCTCGTCACCTTCGGCGCCTGGGACCCGGGCAGCGCCTCGGATTCCGGCGATGCCTCTGATCTCGCGCGTGCGGAGCAGGTGGTCGGTCGTCTCCGCCGGGCCGGTCCGCCGCCGACGGCGCTCCTCAGCGCCGATGCGCGCACGACGATGACCCTCGTTCCGGCGTTGGCCGGCAGTACCTGGGCCGTTGTCGGCTTCGGCGACTTCCCGATGGCGCACATGCTCTCGCCGGCACTGACCGTCATCGACCAAGACCCCGCCAATCTTGGGCGGATGGCCGCCGAACGCGTGATCCACCGGCTCGCCGCGCCCGAACGCCGCTTCCGGCGGCGCACGGTCACTCCGGCCCGGCTCGTGGAGCGACGGTCCTGCTGGTCTCCCGCGCACTCGGCGGTCCTGTTCCCCACCTCGTTCCCGGGTGCGGGGACCAGCGCCTCGCGAATCCAGGCCGCATCACCGGACGCCCATGACCACCGGCCAGGCGCAATCCCGCTCCCGTCGCTCGCGGAGCAGCCGACACCGTGACCACCTCGCTTCGTGAGACGACATCGGCGACCCTGCCCGAGACGGTGCGGCGACCGACCTACGACCGCGCCGCGGCCGGTAGTGGCGTCGTCCACGTGGGGGCCGGCGGTTTCCACCGCTCGCACCAAGCCGTCTACTTCGACCGCCTGCTCGCGCGAGGGCACGCCGACTGGGCTGACCGCCAATCCTCACCCACCCGCTGTCGTCCCCACATCCACCACTGGGGCGACGATGTTCGAACCAGACCTGCGGGCGTTGCTCACGGCCGTCGCGGTGCCGGAGGTCTTCCGGGTGGTTGCAGTCGTGGTGGCAGTTGACGGCGTTCGTAGCAGTTCGCCTCAGTCCAGCATCGTCCATACCCGCAGGTGAGGAGGCTCACGGAACCTCAGTGAGCCGCTACGAACACGATCATGACGGCCTGGCAGTGTGGGGGTCAGGGGTTCGAGTCCCCTCAGCTCCACCCTCTTGCCAGACCGTCCGCCCGCTGGAGGGGCGGCCTGAGTCGTTTCTGGTGCCAGCGTGATGGCCACTAGGGCGCGTCCGGTGCCGGCGAGCTCCAGAGCGCGTTGCCCATCCGGTCGCCGGCGTCGCGGCCGAGGGTGGGCCTGACGTGGCTGAAGGTGTCCGTCGTGGTCCGCATCTGCGAGTGGTCGAGGACCTCCATCACGACCCGCGCGCCGGCCCCTTCCCGACTCGTCGGCGGGCTCTGGTGTGGGGAGCACAATACGGTCGCCGCTCACCGAGCCACTCATGGCGGCATGGAGGGTTAGTTGACGAGAGAGTGGCTGAGCGTTGGCGGCGGATTCGGTCCGGAGGCCGGTGATGCTCTGATCGCTTCGTTCATGAGGAATGCATCGACTGCTGCCGACTTCCTCTGCGGCGCAGTCACCGGTGTTGTCCTGGAGCGTGGAGACGGTCCCGCCATCGAGGAGCTCTACATCGTCTTCGAGAATCATTCGAGTGGTGCCGAGTACGAATTCAGGCAGGTGTCGGAAAACCAGAATGGGACACGGATCTAGTCGGTGTCGTCTGATCGGTTGGCTGTTGATTATGTCGACGCCCACTCGGGGCCCTGGAGCCTACTGGCCGTCTTGTGCGAGATCCTCATATTGTTGCACCGGGAAGGTTAGATCAACCTGCCTGAATTGCCGCGACGGCCTCAAGAAGATCGATAAGGCCCTTTCCGCCCCTCGCTACTTCGCACCACCGGGATCGCGGCTGGAGTCGCGCTCACTACGACACGGCTCGGGCGCCTTGATCACCGGTTCCGGTACGGCCAGCGAGTCGACAGTGCACCGGGGGCGGCCTCCGGGAGGCGCACGACACGTTGACGCGGTCGGTGCAGGAGGGGAGTGGCACTGGGCACTAGCTGCGGTCGGTCGCATCCATGCCAGCTGTGAACTGGTTGCTGCTCGAGGGTCCGGCGGCGGTGTAGGAACGGTCCCGTGGTTGGTGCATGTGTAGTTGAGGTGCGACGGCGACCCTGGCCCGTCCAGGGCTGGGCGGAGCCGAAAGGTCACCGCGATGAGCGACACGGACAAGACCGCGCCGTTGCACGTCAAGCAGGCTGAACACCCCGACGAGTGGTGGCGCCCCGAGTTCCGCTGCACCTGCCCGCTGTGCAAGGAACCCCAGCGTTCGGCCAGCCGCCGGCGTCGGCGTGAGGAGAAGCGTCGTCTCTTCGACTGGCGCAGCGAGTACGAGTGATCGGGCGACGCGTCGTTCAGTCGGGTCCGACGCAGTCCTGATCCGGGCGGTCGTTCACCCGACTGAGGGTGGGAGCAGCTCCCGGGGCCCGTCATCAGCGACACTGGGCGCCGGCCGGGCCGCCGTCGGGCGAGCGCGGGGGACAGCAGCGGGGAGT
>JALYMS010000040.1 GCA_030773535.1 Actinomycetota bacterium
GTTCGTCGACCTCGGCGGCGTCGACGGCCTGGTGCACGTCTCCGAGCTGTCCTGGAAGCACATCGACCACCCCTCCGAGGTCGTCGAGGTCGGCCAGGAGGTCACCGTCGAGGTCCTCGACGTCGACCTGGACCGGGAGCGGGTCTCCCTGTCGCTGAAGGCGACGCAGGAGGACCCGTGGCGCCAGTTCGCCCGCACCCACCAGATCGGGCAGGTCGTCCCCGGCAAGGTCACCAAGCTGGTGCCCTTCGGTGCGTTCGTGCGCGTCGACGAGGGCATCGAGGGTTTGGTGCACATCTCCGAGCTGGCCGAGCGGCACGTCGAGATCCCGGAGCAGGTCGTGCAGGTCGGCGACGAGATCCTGGTCAAGGTCATCGACATCGACCTCGACCGCCGTCGCATCTCGCTGTCGCTCAAGCAGGCGAACGAGGGCGTCGTCGGTGACGAGGAGCAGTTCGACCCGGCCGCGTACGGCATGGCCGCGTCCTACGACGCCGAGGGCAACTACCTCTATCCGGAGGGCTTCGACTCCGACACCGGGGAGTGGCGCGAGGGCTTCGACGCCCAGCGCGAGGAGTGGGAGAAGGCCTACGCCGACGCCCAGGCCCGCTTCGAGGCGCACCGCAAGCAGATCGCCGCTGCGAAGGAGGCCGACGCCGAGGCCGCCGCTGGGACGAACTACTCCAGCGACGACGCCGACGCGGCCGCTGGCGGCGAGAGCGCCGGGGCGAGCGCCGGTGGCACGCTCGCCAGCGACGAGGCGCTCGCCGCCCTGCGGGCCAAGCTCGCCGGCGGGGAGTGAGCTGACCGGGCTCAGTCCGAGCACTGAACGACAGAGGCCCAGGACCCGAGCGGTCCTGGGCCTCTGGCGTTCCTCGGTGCACTCGCCCCTCGGCGACGAGGCCCGGACGACGAAGGCCCCGCAGACCGGGTCCGCGGGGCCTTCGAGGTCGGGGCGCTCAGAGGCTGAGGATGATCGCGAACGCCGTACGGGGGCGTCCGCCGTTGCCCGCGAGGAAGCTCCAGGTGTGCCGGCCGGTCGGCGGGACCGAGAACAGCCACTCGAGGAACGAAGGGCGGCGCGAAGCTGCCGACGGCTGGAGCTGCATCCGCTCGCGGATCACGGGGATGTCGGAGACACGCACCCCGGTGGGTGACCCGAGCCGGTGCCGGCCGGTGCTCCGGCGGGCTGCTCGGGTCGCGGGGGGACCTGCGGGGGTGGAACGGGACATGATCGTTCTGCCTCTCTCGGCGGGGGAAGATCGCCGCGACGGACGTTAGGTCGTGTTACCCGTGGGACTGGTGCGACGCGCCGGGCACGACGGGCGTGCGTTACCGCTCCGTGATCGGCGTTCGGGTGGACTTCTCTCCCGTCACCCCGGCGTCGGGCGGCTACTGTCCGCTCGTGCTGCGCATCGGGCTGACCGGCGGGATCGGATCCGGCAAGAGCACCGTGGCGACCCTGTTGGCCGCCAGGGGTGCAGTGGTCGTCGACTCCGACCGGATCGCCCGGGAGGTGGTCGAGCCGGGTACACCCGGGCTGGCCGCCGTGGTCGAGGCATTCGGGGAGCAGGTGCGCGTCGCCGACGGCTCCCTGGACCGGCCTCGCCTGGCCTCGATCGTGTTCGCCGATCCCGAGGCGCGCAAGCGGCTGGACGGCATCGTGCACCCGCTCGTCCGGGCGCGTGCCGCGGAACTCGCCGCTGCGGCACCGGACGACGCCGTCGTGGTGCACGACGTCCCGTTGCTGGTGGAGACCGGGCAGGCCGGTTCCTACGACGTCGTGCTGGTGGTCGAAGCCGATGTCGAGATCCGGGTCCGGCGGCTGATCCAGCGCGGGCTCACCGAGGACGACGCCCGGGCGCGCATCGCCGCGCAGGCGACCGATGCGCAACGCAGGGCAGCCGCGGACGTCGTCCTGGACAACAGTGGGACGCCGGAGGAACTGGCCGCGCAGGTGGACCGGTTCTGGGCCGAGCGGGTCGCGCCCCCCGGCTCCTGACGGCGCGTCCCGCAGGCGTCCGGTCGGTGCGGCCACCCCCGTGGAGGCATGGCGCTCGCTCCTGCAGCCGTTCCCTGCTTGGGTCCGCGCATGGAATCGCCGAGACGCCGCGGAGTCCGGTCCAGCTGGCTGGTCGCTCACGCCGCTGTGGTCGTCGTCTGCACGGTGGCCTTCGAGCTGATCGTGGCCGCACGCCGCCCGAGGACGGCTTCAACTTCGGGGTGGTCTTCGTGGCCCTGCCACTGATGGCGCTGGGCTGCCCTGGAACCTGCCGACCTTCATCGATCCATACCAGTTCGACAGACTCTCCCCGTTGCTGTGGTCGCTGGTGTACTTCGGACCGGCGTTCCTCGATGTCGCCCTCCACGGTGCGCTCTTCTGGTTCGTCAGCAGACGGCGGAGGCGCCGGCCGGGCTCAGCCGCCGGTCTTGCGCAGGGGTAGCCAAGCGAGGACGTCCTGGATGCGGGCGTCCCAGTAGGCCCAATCGTGAGCGCCCGGCCCGAAGTCGGTGGTGACCGGCACTCCCGCGGCGCGGAGCCGGTCCTCAAAGGCGACGTTGTCCTGCATCAGCTCGTCCTCCGTGCCACAGGACAGGTGGAGCGCCGGCAGGTTCCTGACGTCGGCTCGGTCGAGCAGCCAGTGCAGGTCGTGCTCGCCAACGCCCGGGTCGCGGTCACCGAAGATGCGCTCGAACATGCGGGGATCCTCCGGGCGTTCACGCCGAGCGCGCAGCCCGGCCACGTCCACGGCGCCGGAGAGGCTGGCGGCGGCGGCGAACCGATCCGGCTGCCGCAGCGCCCACTTGAGCGCGCCGTAGCCGCCCATCGACAGGCCGGCCACGAACGTGTCCTCGCGGCGGTCCGACACGCGGAACAGTGAGCCGACCAGGTCCGGCAGCTCCTCGCTGAGAAACGTCCAGTAGCGCCTGCCGTAGACCTCGTCGCTGTAGAAGCTGCGGTGCACCTGTGGCATCACGACCGCCAGGCCCAGGGGAGCGGCGTAGCGCTCGATGGACGTCCGCCGGAGCCAGGTCGTGTCGTCGTCGCTCAGGCCGTGCAGGAGGTACAGCACCGGCGGAGGGCCGTCGGGCGTGCTGCCCGCCATCCCGATCTGCGTGGTGGTGCGCTGCGGAAGCAGCACGGTCAAGGACGTGCTGAGGCTCAGCGCGTCGGAGAAGAAGTCGCAGCGCAGGTGCACCATGCGCCGATCCTGCCAAGCTCTGTCCCATGGAGCCCGAGGACCAGGCAGGCGACCGGCGGCGCGACGAACTCGACAAGGCTCGGCGGACGCGGGCGAGGATCTTCCTCGCGGTGGCGGCGCTCTTCCTCTACTCGGCAGCCACGCAGGGATTCGCCCCGGGCGCCGACGCGTCCGACCGGCTGTGGTCCGCGGTGCTTGCGCTCATCGCCGTCGGCTCTGGCCTCTATTTCTGGCGGGTGATGCGGGAGGAGCGGTCCGGCGGGGACGGCGACGCACCCGAGGCATGAGCCGGGCCGGGCGCGCCTCACGACGGCGGACCCCCGGGAACGGCGAGAGCCCCAGGCCAGGGACCTGGGGCTTTGCGAGTGGGCGATACTGGGATCGAACCAGTGACCTCTTCCGTGTCAGGGAAGCGATGAGCGTGCGCTGACATTCGCTGGCGTACATCGCCGCAGGTCAGCGGCTTGCGGTGTCAGTAACGGACGCTGGCGGACGTTCGCGGACCCGTCCCAGTTGGGGTACGCGTTGGGGTACGACGAGGCCCCTCCCGGTGAGAGCGACCGGGAGTGGCCTCGGTTGCGCTGGCCGGGTCTGTGCGGGGAGCGGCCTGCGCAAGTGGGGACGCCCTGCTCGAGGGGCCGGCGGTCTGACACCGCACACAGCACTGAGCCCCGCCGGTCACAACGACGGCGGGGCTCAGTGGCGGCTTCACTGCTTCACGAACGTGCCGCACCCGCTGTTCTCGAAGTCCTGACCGGCGCTCAGGTTCACCGTCGGAACGCCGCCCGTGGGGCCGTCATTGTCGATGATGTCGCTGCCATTCGTGCCCGACCTGTGGATCGCCCAGTAGCAGTAGCCAGTGATCGGCTGCGCCGTCCGGTACGTGCCCGGCTCCACGTCGACGCCGACGGTCCAGATGCCCTCCCCGATGGAGGTCTGGACGATGCGCTGCTCGATCGCCGCGACTGCCTGTTCGCGCCGGTCCAGCTCCACCGCCTTCGCCATCAAGGTCTCCTCAGCCTTTCGGATGGTCTCGGCGGCAGTCATGGCAGCCTTCCCAGCCTCGTCCTCAGCTTGCCGAGCCTTTGCCCTCCGCAGCGTCGACGTCGTCATGAGCCGCAGCCAGTTGTTTCTCGATCGCCTGGTACTCCTCGGACTCCTTGGGATCAGCCGAGCCGCCGGCAAAGCCGAGCGTCACGCCAAGTACAAAAGTGCCGATGGGCACGGCCCATCGGACCCAACGTCGAGACTTCCGGGCCGGCTCCGCCGGTGTCGCGATGGTGTCGGTCGGATTCGCGCTGGCACTCATGGCCCGGTCCCCGTTCTCCCGCTTGGTGGCAGGGGAACGTACGCCTCAAGAGCCTCGGACGGGGACCTTGTGCCTCTCCTCTCTAAGCAAACTGAGACGTGGCGGGCCACTGCCATGCCGACGACAAAGTCGGGGCCTCCCTGCGCAGTCATGTCAGGAGACCTCGTCCGCGGTGAACTGACACAGGTTCCGGCACCACCGGCTGGTCGTGTGCCAGTCGGCGGTTCCACGCCCTCGGCAGTGATCCACTTGATCTCCTCCACCAGCAGCGGACTACCGCACTTCGGGCAGGGGGTGTCCGTCGTCCGAGTCCGGGACTTCGTCTCCATAGACGGACCCTAGGCAGTAGCAGCCTCACAGCGCGTCCCATCCCATCCGCCAGCAGCCAGGGCGACGAGGTAAGCAGTCGGGTCGCACGAACGACCCACGGCCCCCGGGTTGCCGTCGCGACTCCGCCAAGCCCCCACCACGACGAAGGCGGGCAGGAGCAGTCCCCACCATCGCCTGCACCCGGCGGTCGACCGCTCGTCGGCGCAGCGGCACGAGCGCCGCGGCCAGGACGATCGCCACGTTCCCCCGACAACGTCAGCTAGACGGGTTTAGCGACCGAGTGCCCCTGAAGGCGGTTTCAGAGATATCCGCAGTGGCCACCTCGTGTGCCTCGAGTGGCTGTAACCGTCCGGTCGCCTGCAAGCCCGACCAGGATGGGCGACACCCTCGGCACGATCGCCGCCCGCTACGGCAGGGGACTGCCCAGGGTCTGGTTGACCCGGTCGGGTAAGTGGCGTCAGGCGGCGTGAGCGGTCTGGGTCAATGTCTCGAACTCGATAGGGGTCATGCGCCCGAGGGCGTCCTGGCGCCGTCGGCGGTGATAGGTCTTCTCGATCCAGATGACGATCGCCAGGCGGAGTTCGGCCCGGGTCTGCCACCGCTGACGGTTGAGAACGTTCTTCTGCAGCAGGCTGAAGAAGGACTCCATGGCGGCGTTGTCGGCGCAGGCACCGACCCGACCCATGGAGCCGCGCAGGCGGGCGGATCGCAGGGCCCGGACGTAGGCGTGGGACCGGAATTGGCTGCCGCGATCGGAGTGCATGATCGCCGCGGCCGGCCCGCGCAGCGCGACGGCGTTGCGCAGCGCGTTGATGGCCAGCTCCGAGGTCATGCGACTGTCGATGGAGTAGCCGACGATGCGCTTGGAGCAGGCGTCCTTGACCGCGCAGAGGTAGAGCTTGCCTTCGGCGGTGGGGTGCTTGGTGATGTCGGTCAGCCACAGCTGGTTGGGCTCGGCCGCGGTGAACTCTCGCCGAACCAGGTCGTCGTGCACGGGCGGGCCTGGCTTGCGGCCCAGGCCGCGCTTGCGCGAATGCACCGACCACAGCCGCTGGGACGTGCACAGCCGATTGACCCGGTTGCGGGAGGCCCGCACGCCCTGCTCGGCAAGCTCGTCGGCGATGAAGCGGTACCGAACTCGGGATCGTCGTGGTGAATCTCGATCGCGGCGTTGATCAGGTGCGCGTCGTCCCAATCCCGCCGGCTGACCGGGGCGGCCTGACACTTGTAGAACGCCTGCTTGGAGAAGCCCAACACCCGGCAGGTCACCACGACGGGGATCTTGTCGGCGGCGAGCTCTTGGACCAGCGGGTACATCATTTTGGGAGCACCTCGCGAGCGAAGTACGCCGTCGCCCGGCGCAGAATCTCGTTCTCCTGC